>RDXD01000330.1 GCA_004292575.1 Bacteroidota bacterium | reverse complement strand
CCTGAATGCCGGAGGCGGGCAGGGTTTAAGAGCACAGGATAAAGATTTTAATGCTACGCTGAAAAGAGATTTTGATGCAAGCATTGGTAACATCAATATTATTCCACAGGACATAGGCAGAGTATTATTGAATTTAATTACCAATGCTTTTTATGCGGTGAATGAAAAATCAAAACAGAATATTGCGGGGTACGAGCCCACTGTTTCAATAAGTACAAAAAAGGTTCAGCATAAGGTAGAGGTCAAGGTTAAGGACAACGGCAATGGCATCCCACAAAAAATACTCGATAAAATATTTCAGCCCTTCTTCACCACCAAACCCGCCGGGCAAGGCACCGGTTTAGGGTTGAGTTTAAGTTACGATATTGTAAAAGCACATGGTGGCGAATTAAAAGTAGACAGCCAGGAAGGCATTGGTACAGAGTTTATCCTGCAGTTGCCCATACTGTAATCAAAAATGGTTCTACAGATACGGATCGGTAGGATGCAAAAGTTGCAAAGCCGAAATACACTTGCTCCCAAACTAGTAGGGTAGCATCTGTTCAATAGGCTTTCAGGCTCAGCATTGCTGCTTTCACAGCCTTTTGCAAAATCATGGCGCTCTTAAAAATCCGCCTTTCTGTATATGCTGTGCATGCAGCGCATCACCTCGTTCAAAGTATAGTACTAAGCACAAGATGTTTTAAAAGTCTTAGTCTCAACGTACACGCACAAGCATCTCCACAAGCTAAGGCGCGGGCCGCACAAAGGTTAAGCACCCGCCCTTTGTGGGCCAGCCGAAAGTCCATAGCCAGTCGCCATCATTTAAGCGGTGCACAGCACCGGTGCAGCACTGCACTGGTGCGTTTGTTTTATCCCAGTTCTGTATAAAGCGGAAACTGAGCCATAAATTCATGTACTTCCTTGGCCACCGTAGCAATCACCCGCTCGTCATCGGCGTTCATCAGCACATTATCAATAGCGTTGGCCACAAATTGCATATCCGCTTCCACCATGCCCCGGGTAGTAATGGCTGGCACGCCCACCCGCATACCGCTCGTTACAAAAGGGCTTTTGTCGTCGTAGGGCACACTGTTTTTATTCAGCGTTATGTGGGCCCGGTCCAGCGTTTCCTGTGCTTTTTTGCCACTCAGATTTTTATTGCGCAGGTCTATCAGCATCAGGTGGTTATCCGTACCGTTGCTAATCAGTTTATAGTCTTTATCCACAAAGCATTTGGCCAGCGTCTGGGCATTGCGCTGCACTTGCTGCTGGTACAGGCCAAATTCGTCGGTCAGTATTTCACCAAAGGCCACTGCTTTACCCGCAATTACGTGTTCCAGCGGGCCGCCCTGTATGCCGGGAAACACCGCCAAATCCAGCAAATTACTCATCAGCCGCAGGTTACCCTTGGGGTCTTTAATGCCCATGGGGTTCTCAAAATCGTGGCGCAGGGCTATTATGCCTCCCCGTGGACCCCGCAGCGTTTTGTGCGTCGTGCTGGTTACAATATGGCAGTGGTCAAATGGGTCGTTCAAAAAGCCCTTCGCTATCAGTCCCGCCGGGTGTGCAATATCTGCTAGCACCAGCGCCCCCACCTCGTCCGCCACGCGGCGCACACGGGCATAGTCCCAATCTCGGCTGTAGGCACTAGCGCCCACAATTATCATTTTTGGCCGCTCCGTCCTTGCCTTCTCCTCCAGCATCTCGTAGTCAATTAGGCCAGTATCTTTCTTTACCCCATAAAAATGCGCTTCGTAGGTTTTGCCACTAAAGTTAGCAGCACTCCCGTGCGTCAGGTGTCCACCCATACTCAGGTCAAGACCCAAAATTTTGTCGCCTGGTCGCAGGCAAGCCAAAAACACCGCCGCATTAGCTTGCGCACCACTGTGCGGTTGCACATTAGCCCAGCTCGCCCTAAACACCTGCTTCACCAAATCAATAGCCAGCGTTTCAATCTCGTCCACCACTTCGCAGCCGCCGTAGTAGCGTTTACCGGGGTAGCCCTCGGCATATTTGTTGGTAGCCACGCTCCCCATAGCCCGCATCACCGCCAGGCTCGTAAAGTTTTCGCTGGCAATCAGTTCAATACCATGCCGTTGCCGCTCCAGTTCCTTATTCAAAAGGTCAAAAACCCGCTGCGTAGTACTCATGCTCAAAAAAATTTGCGCAAATATAACAGCCGCCATCCATAGCAGGCGGCGGTGTTTAACAATTCGGGGTTTAAGCCCACCTAAATTTTTGGGGCCATCGGCAGCAGTACACACTTGTACCTCAGCACCAGTCGTACGCTTGTATCTTTTTTTGGCGCAAGCCAGCAAGCTTACAACAGGGCAATCTGCAAAAAGCGCCAAAAAAAGGATACCGGGTTTCAATTGGTGGGCATCCCCATGCGGCACCAGTCAGCGGCTTGCGTGCATCAGCCCTCCAGCAGCGCCACAGGTTTCACCAGCCTTGCCCACAACCCATACAGGGCGGGCTTACAGCGTATGCCTGTTAGTTTATTACGCCATTTATTTTACTCCACAGCTCGCTATCAAACCCCGATACTGCAAAGTTTGGATTTGCGGGGTCCGCGGCATTGCCCATTCTTACAACCACCATGTTTTTACTGGGCACCACATAAATGCGCTGGTCTTTTGCACCCATGGCGGCGTACATATCTGCCGGCGCAGTGGGCACCAAAAAACCCGGAAAAACGGTTTGTAAACTCGGCACCATATAAGTGGCTTTGCCATTTAGCCACCACATGTATCCATACGCAGGATTTATGCTTTGCGATGTTGCAGTACTCTCCTTAAAAAAAGCTTCGTTTACAACCTGGTCATTGTTCCATTTGCCATTGTTTAGTGCCAAAAGCCCAAACCGTGCCATACTTCTGGCAGTGCTGTGGTAAATGGTGAAAATGGTTCCAAAATTCCAATACCCATCCATCCCAATTTTCTGTTTCAGTTTTTCGTTAAAATAGGCTTCAAAGGTTTTGTTGCTGGCATTGGCCACCACATCGGTTAGCGTTTGAAAAATATTGCTGTAGGCCCACCGTGTTCCGGCATCGGCCACATAGGTCAAATTGGGCTTTATCACCAGTTGTTTAGTGTCGTCATTGCCCGCCGTCATCGTTAGCAAATGCCGCACGGTTATCAGGTTTTCTTTTGCCAACGGCATACTCGTCCACCCGCGTCCCAAATAATCATGTGCTTTTTGGTTAATGTTCAGCAGGCCTTCCTGTTGGGCTATACCCGTGGTGGTAGCCACCAAGGTTTTACCCGCGCTGTTCCATTCCCAATCGGTGGCGGCAGTGTGGCCGTCAAAATACTCCTCCATTACAATTCTGCCCTTCACCAATATCATAAACGATTTGGTGTTTTTTTGCATCAGGTAGTCTTTCAACGCTTGCACGCCGCTTTGCTTCCAGCCTAAGCTCGAAAGTGGGGTAGTTTCCCACGCAGTGCTGGTAAGTGGCGGAAAATACATGGCCGCAGCGCCCGGCGTATCGTTTTTAACACCCGTTTTTTTACAAGCTGCCACAGACAACAGCATCAGCAAATACAGCATCACAGCTTTCCACATACCATTCAATTTCCGCCTTCGACCCGCGTAGTTAAAAATCGTTTAAACCTCGCGCCGCCTTTTTTACCAGCAGCCATGTCCAAAACCCATACCGTCTTTTCGCGGGTTTCCTGTTTATTTAGCCATCAAAAAAGTACGCATAGGTTTGGGTAAAAGCCGAAACGATGCCCCCAAAACCTATAAGGTCTTTTTGGGACTTTCAATTATTTAGCCATCAAAATAGACCTTACAGGTTTCGATGGTGGGTCTAAAACCTATACCGTCTTTTCGGGAGTTGCTGATTATTTAGCTGTCAAAATAGCCCTTATAGGTTTGGGATGCTGCGGTTTTTGCAGGCGGCGAAAGTCAGGTCTTTTCGGGAGTGGCTGATTGTTTAGCTGTTAAAATAGACCTTATAGGTTTGTGGAAAGCGCCAAAAACCTTTAAGGTCTTTTCGGGAGTTTCCTGTTTATTTAGGCATTAAAATAGACCTTATAGGTTTCCGTACGGCGTCCTGCAAATAGCCTTCTTAAGCTGGTGAAATCACAGCCGTACATCCGTGTCAGCTTTTTAGGGGTGTCAACCGTAAGAGATGAATTTGTCACACTAAGCCAAAGCAATTTTGCAATTATGATACTTGAGGTGCCGTTTGGCGGTAGCATGTCACTGCCCGTCATGATTTTTACAGCCGTACACGTTTCCCCGCCTGAACGGATGGTTAGGTGCTTGGCAATGGTAGCGAAAATCTCGTTGATTAATCGGCTAGTGGCTGGGCGTGAGTGGCGTTCTTTAAATTCGTGTTGCTGTCCATGCCAGCAACTCTGCACTTGGCAAGAATAGTAATTGCGCTAATAAAGTGCCTATTAGTCTTGCAATTGTCATATAGACAATATATTTTCTGAAAGTGCTTTCCGAACACTTTCCCAATGTTACATCATCAGTCATTGCAGATAAATGCGGGTCTATAAATGCAAACATTAAAATTGTAGCAAATCCATTTATGAAAGCGGATAAATTGCTAGCTGTTGTTCTATACTCAGGGTTTAGGTAAGAAGCATAAACTGCTGATAAAACACCAATTGTCAAAATTGCTACTGCAAAAATATTCAACACAAAAATTCTCCATGGAAATTCATTATCAAGTTTTATTTGTGCGTAATTTTCCTTATTGGGGATTGTCATGTTGTCTCTAAAATATAATACGCCTGCTTTTGAAAATCCATGTAGCAATAGTTTTCCCATTGATTTATGAACACTAAAATTTATTACTGCTTTTGATAATACTCTTTGAAAAGTTGGAATAAAAAAGGCACCAATAATTGTAGCTAAAGAACAAGAAAATATTATCAGCCTAAATGCTTCAGTATTATCAAATATTCCCGCTTTAATGTCATTTTCCACCGTTTTTGCTAGCAGTGGTGCTTGAAATCCATTTGCTGTTCTTGAAACAAGAACAAGGATATTAAATAGGGCAAATGAAATTGCAACTCTTCCTGTTCTAATTCCAACAATTCTTACCGAATAAGAAAGTGTCGTAATGAGATTGATTAAAAATGTCAGTATTAAAACTATTATTACTTGTGCTGTCATTATTTAGTGTGTTTTATACCCTTGTCGCCAAGGAGCGTCTGTGAATAAACCCAACCGTCCACCAAATATACGGCCCTGTGCACAACATGCAAAATGCTGCCGTTGGTAAGGCTGTAAATTGAAGTACACAATTTGCCACAGGCATAAATCTTCACCATACCTGCTCCACCTTGCTGGAGCGTGGCTGGCGGCAGATAATCCCATGCCCGCTGGTGGCTGCTTTTTGTTGATAAGCGTGAGCCGAAAAACGACTAGGCGCACTATGGAGGTACTAAAACCTATAAGGTCTTTTCGCGGGTGTCTTGTTTATTTAGTCTTCAAATTAGACCTTAAAGGTTTCCGTAAAGTCTCTAAAACCTATAAGGTCTTTTCGCGGGTTTCCTGTTAATTTAGGCGGCAAAATAGACCTTATAGGTTTGCGTAGAGCGTTCAAAACCGATAAGGTCTTTTCGCGGGTTGCTGATTGTTTAGCTGTCAAAATAGACCTTATAGGTTTGTTGCGGTGGTTGAAGCGGATAAGGTTTTTACACGCTGCTGAAAACCTATAAGGTCTTTTCGGGAGCTGCTGATTATTTAGCTGTCAAAATAGACCTTATAGGTTTGCGTTGGTATGCCTTTGGTAATACCTACACAAGCGGATGGCCAACGAAGGTTTCCAGTAGCGAAGGAGTAGGGGCCAGCCAACTTTTTGGAGGCATGAGCCGAATGGGATGGACAAATCGCCAGAAAGCAAGCCCTGTTTTGCGTTTTGATATTTGAGGGCCTGTTTGACGGGCGATTTTTATATACGCAGATAAAAGGCGCAGTGGTTCAAAAAACCCTTGTTTGTTCAAGCAGTCGTGTTTTTTCGGCCGGTGAGTTTTGCTTTTACAATTATAAAAGATAAAATATGCAATAAATCATTCCTAAATTGAAAGCGGAATGACATAGCATTGCTCCTAAAATGGAGCCTGATTTTTTTCGGAATGCAAAGAATAGTAAACTCACTAAAAACATACTGGATACCCAAATTATAGTAGGAAGTATAAAAAAATCCCACTTGCCATGGATGAAGACTAAGCCAAAATGTGAGATGTGAGTTAATGCAAATGCCGAACTGTCAACCAATGATGCTTTTTGGGTACCAATTGATTTTGAAAAACTCGTATGAACTATGCCTCTAAAAAACAGCTCTTCGCCGATTGGACTAAAAGTCATACCAGTAATTGCCATGATTGCAAACATTATATTTCTGTCAGCCTGGGTTATAGTAG
>RDXD01000132.1 GCA_004292575.1 Bacteroidota bacterium | reverse complement strand
AGGGCGTTTGGGCGGTACAGGCTTCGTGTCTATTTTGCCTATTGACCAAGGCATTGAACACAGCGCGGGAGCTTCTTTTGCACCCAATCCTATCTATTTTGACCCCGAAAATATCGTAAAACTTGCCATCGAAGGCGGTTGCAATGCAGTAGCGACTACTTTTGGTGGACTGGCTATGATGTCGCGCAAATATGCGCACAAAATACCCTTTATGGTAAAAATCAACCACAACGAACTCCTTACCTACCCCAACCAAGCGAATCAAGTGATGTTTGGCTCGGTACGTGATGCGTGGAATCTGGGTGCTACAGCAGTGGGCGCGACTATTTATTTTGGTTCTGAAAATGCTACACGCCAAATCGTAGAAGTGGCACAGGCTTTTGAAGAAGCGCACTCGTTGGGTATGGCTACTGTCCTTTGGTGCTATTTGCGCAATAATGCCTTCAAATCTGATAAAGACTATCACGTATCGGCTGACCTTTCAGGACAAGCAAACCACTTGGGCGTAACAATCCAAGCGGACATCATCAAGCAAAAACTACCTGAAAACAATGGTGGTTACAATGCACTGAATATGGGCAACTCCAGCTATGGCAAAACCGATAAACGCATTTATTCTGAACTTACGTCTGAACACCCTATCGACCTTTGCCGTTATCAAGTGGCAAACTGCTACATGGGGCGTATTGGTTTGATTAACTCTGGCGGGGCTTCTTCAGGCGAGTCTGATTTGGCAGAAGCTGTACGCACAGCCGTTATCAACAAACGTGCAGGCGGTATGGGCTTGATTTCTGGTCGCAAGGCATTCCAAAAACCTTTCGCAAAAGGCGTGGAAATCTTGAACGCTATCCAAGATGTGTATTTGGCGAATGAAGTAACGGTAGCATAGTTTTCCTTGCCTGCCGTATATAAAGATGAAAGGATAGAGCGTGTGGCTCTATCCTTTTTTTATGTGCGTAGTTGTTGTAAAATGGTGGGTATAATATTTTTCGCACTTGCTCCAATAATTGAAAAAAGACGGAAAAT
>RDXD01000131.1 GCA_004292575.1 Bacteroidota bacterium | reverse complement strand
GCCGTTGCTTGCTTGGTAAGCTCTACCCAGTTCTCACTGTACAAAAATACGTTTTCCGCGCCAGCTTCCATGGCAGCATTTTTCTTTTCAGGCGATGACACCAAGCCCAGTACCCGTGCGCCTTGTAGCTTGGCTATTTGCACCAACAACTGCCCAACGCCGCCTGCTGCTGCATGGACGAGTGCTGTTTCGCCGTGTTGTGTTGTATGGCTGTCGCTTGCGAGATAGTGTGCGGTTAAGCCTTGCAAAAGCAGTGCTGCTGCGGTCTCGAAGGGAATCTCCTCAGGCAAGGGAATCGCGTGAGCGAGCGGCACAGCAACGAGTTCCGCATTTGCAAAGGGTACATCGGCAAAGGCAACGCGATCGCCTACCTTGAAGTCCGCATGATTACTTGCTTTGACAATTCCCGCGCCCTCGTAACCAGCAATGTAGGGCGGCGTTCCTTTCAAGTGATAATCTCCGCGACGGCGATAGACATCGGCAAAATTGAGTCCGATTGCCTTCATCTCAAGCAGGATTTCATCAGGCTTTGGCGTTGGGTCGGGAATTTCGATGTATTCTAAAACATCACTTGCGCCAAAGCGCGAAAAGGTAAGTGCGTGCATAGTTTTTCTTGAAATATACTAAAAACGGGTAAAAATTGCATATCAAAAAGTGAAGGAAATGAGATGTCGTCCACCTTCAAGGTGGACGACATCTAAAGCACCAAACCTCTTTTAGTATAATTGAAGGAGAATCAACACCAAAAGCCGTATCAATACTTATTGGTAACGGCAAAAATACTATCTTTCAAGCGTATTTCCACTGTGCGAATTTGTACATGACGCTCTAGTCCGCTTGCGATGGGCTGCAATTCGGGCATTTTCGCCAAAAGCTGCATATCCAAACGCCCGATGATTGCTTGCTCGGAGCGAGCAAGTTCGTAATCAACAGGTGCTTGCAAATTGGGTAGTTTTTTCAAGCCGCTCCATTGGAAAAATTCCGTCATTTTGAGGGGCGTAAAAACTTGTGCTGTTACTTCTTGCC
>RDXD01000329.1 GCA_004292575.1 Bacteroidota bacterium | reverse complement strand
CGCAGGCAAAGGCCCCCGGCTTGAGGTGCAATTGAAAACTTTTACCCCAATAGACCATATTGTGGTACAGGAAGATATTGTGTTTGGTGAAAGGATAAGGGCATGCCAGGTAGAGGGCCTCACCAACAAAGGCTGGCAAATCCTGGCGAGTGGCTCTTCGGTGGGCAATAAGCGTATTCATTCTTTTGCTAAGGTGCGTGTAAAAGCACTGCGCCTTACCTGCACCAAGTATGCAGCACCGCCCATTATTGAAAAACTAGAGGCTTTTTTTGCCAATACCCCACCCATAGCTGAAACCGCTGAGGCCAAACCCCGCAAGCGTATAGGCAACCTTATGGTGCAAGCCGCAGGCACTTTCACCATTGACCTAACGCCACATATACTGCAGGCAGGGCAATATGCCATCCACTGGGTATCGGCTACAGGTGAAGCCATAACCCTGCAAGGTTGCGAGCTTTATTTGGACGGGGTAAAAACACCGGGCTTTGCCACCATGCAAGGCACCAATGAGTGCAGGATAAATATTACCGGGCATCCGTCGGGTGCACCCAATAGCATACAATTGAGGGGGGATGCAAAAGGCCATGTAAGTGCCAAAGTGCCGGTTCAGTTGTTTTTACAAAAGCTGTAAATTCTTTTTTGCCTCATGGAAAAAAAACGTTGGTATTGGATAGGCTGTTTGGAAATGGCTTGTCTCACTATGGTAGTTTTATCCGCCAAGGCACAGGCAGGCGATATGCCGCAAGATTGGTCGAAGTGGGTACAGCAGGTACCACTGCAAAACAAATTTGCCGATAGCGGCTACTATGTATGGTGCGGTTCGGTGGTAAAAGGTGAAGACCGGCAGTACTACATGTTTTACTCCAGGTGGCCGCATGCACAGGGTTATGAGGCCTGGCCCGCTGCTTCTGAAATAGCCCTGGCGGTATCTGATAAGCCCGAGGGGCCTTTTCGGCATAAAAAAGTAGTGTTGCCGGCAAGGGGTACCGCCTATTGGGATGGCACTGCCACCCACAACCCTGCCGTAATTGTGTACAAGGGCAGGTATTACCTGTACTATATGGGTACCAGCTACCCACAGCCACTACTACCGGGCGAAGCCTATACGCCTAACTGGTGGCGCTGCCGCAATACTCAACGGATTGGCGTTGCCGTAAGCAACCGGCCCGATGGTGAATGGACCCGATACAACAGACCGGTACTTGACGTAGGCATTGACAGTACAGCATGGGATGCCTTGCTGGTAAGCAATCCTGCGCCTGCCGTGTACAAGGATAGTGTGGTGCTGGTGTACAAACAAGTTTCTAAATCAGCAGAATTGCGTGGGGGTAAAGTAACCTTTGGCGTAGCCTTTGCCGCATCACCATTGGGGCCATTTATTAAGCATCGCAACCGCATTTTTGAGCTCGCAGCCGGTACTAAAGAATGGATGGTAGCCGAAGACCCCTTTGTGTGGCACTACAACCATACTTTTTATGCCATAGTACGTGATGTAACCGGCAGCTTTTCCGGCGAAGCCGGGGCATTAACCGGCCTGTATTCTGCCGATGCCATTCGGTGGCAACCCATGCCTGTGCCTAAGGTAATTGGTTATCACTTTGTGTGGCAGGGAGGATTGCCATCCGCTTCAAAGTTGGAGCGGCCCTGGCTGCTTTTCGAAAAGGGTAAACCACTTTACCTGTTTGGTGCCACCCGTGCCGATGCACAGCAAACCCATTCTTTCAATGTAGCTATTCCACTCAAGCCAAATCAATAATTATATGCGTTCATTTTACTTAATTCGCTGTGCGCCCCACCGCATAAAAATAATTTTTCTTCTCGCTGCTATTTGCATAACGGTTGCCGCTTTTGCGCAGATTAAGTATCCTCCCTATGTTAATCAGGCAGGCTATAATTTGAATGAAAGCAAACGCTTTGTATGCTATGGTGCTGCTGATGGTAAGCCTTTTCAAGTTATTGAAGCGTACACAGGAAAGCAGGTGTATCAGGGCACTATGCTTAATCAGCAAGGCTGGTTTTCCGATTTTAATCCTGTAAATGCTACGCATGAATTTGTGGTGCAGGTGCAAGGCCATGGCAGCTCCAAACCCTTTTGGGTAGCCAATCATTTATTTGAAAAAACAAGTGCAAAACTGGCCTACGATTTTTTTATTGATGTGCGGGGCAACACCAGCCTGGATGCCTACGACATGGCCAAAGTATATGGCGGTGGCCCAAGCCGCGATGCCGGCGCTTATGGCCTCGAAGCGGTATTTGAAGTATTGCAGTATGCTGCCAACCCAGCGCTCTACCACCGCTGGACAAGCGAAATGGACAATGGCACCATCCCCGACCTGATTGAGCTGATTTTGTGGCATGCAGCCTTTGCCTACAAGTACCATGCCTATGAGGGGCCCGTAGGCTACCGGCATGGCAGCCTGGGCTACGAGGGGCATCCCCGTATGCAGTACGATTATTGGAACACCCTCGACCACCTGGCTGCAGTGTGCGCAGCGTATCATAGTTTTTTGAAACCCTACCTGCCTTATGAAACCTACCAAAAGTACCGGCAAGTGTGCCTCGATAAATGGGAGGCCTACGACCGGCATAAAGTAGTGCGCTACTGGACCTATAGTAATAAGTGGGTAGATGCCGGTTTTCAGGAATTTAATGAAATGGGCAATGCCTACGGGCAATCGGTGTTTAGCAACCTGTTTATGTACCTCTGCGAGCTAAATGAACCCAAAGGCAATCCGCAAAAGTACTTGCAATATGCACAGGCAAGTGCACAGGATATTATTGCCCATTGGGATTTTAATAACCCCCGCCACATGTGGTGGATACGCAATGCAGAGCACATTACCCCACAGGCACTCTCCTGGTTTTTGCTGGTAGCACCGCAGCATGCGCCACCCGGCACCCAAGAAAAACTGAAGGCCTGGGCCGTGCACATCAAGCAAAAGACCAACAACTTTTGGCAGTATCGTACCCATAGCGAAACGGAATGGTCACACCCCAAAACCAAAGAGTTGGGTAGCGCACCTGCACTGGGCGGCTCCCTGTTTGCAGCAGCCCACCTGCTGGGCGATACACAACTGCGCCAGCTGGGCTGGAGCCAGGTGGACTTTGTATTTGGCATCAATCCCGTGGGTACACACCTGGGGCACAAAGGTGCGGAGCGGGTAGCCATAGGTGGCTTTTGGGCGGGTGTAGAAGAAGGCTGGCCCCAATCGCACCCCGATGGCTATGGCCAACTGCGTTATGTACGGGGCACGCTGGAGAGTTCTCCACTCAATCACCATTTTCCCATAGCTGCAATGGTGGAAAAAAAGGAAGGGGAAAACAAGAATGCAGTGTTTGGCGAAAATGCCTACGCCACGGAAGGCTGGTCTATTTCTAACCGGGGCTGGCAATCTACCGTAACTTTTGCCACACTTGGGGCGCACCAACTAACCCTGCTTGACGCAGCCGGGAAAAATGAACTGCGCAAAGTAAAGCCCGGCCAAAAAATGACCATTGTACTTAGAGCTGCCCTTAACCAGGATTGGGAAAAAGCAGAAACCGGGGCAGTGCAGCTAACTATTGGAAAGCAACATGGCATGCCTGTAACTGTGAAAGAAACCGGACCCAATACCGGCATATTTACTGCTACATTTACTGTACCGGCCTTACCAAAGGGAAAGGTTATTACGGCTGCCTATGGCTATTTTGGATTAGGGGTGCAAGCAACTGCAGCGGTGGATTAGGAGAAAGGTTAATGCAATGATTTACGGAAATACCCATAATGAACATATACCTCGTTAGGCGGGTTTGCGTTGCAGCAATGCCAATACCAAGCAATCCTTAAGCGTGGTCGGGTACTTTTGGTTGGGGCTAGTGGGTTTGTCGGGGATGGTCATGGTAAGCCAGGCTTTGTTTACCATGGGCAGCACATAGCTCTCGTAGTTTTTTCGATGATTGGTCATGCCAATGTGGTTGAGCAGTAGTGCCCTGTCAATCGGTTTTAGTGCTTTGGCCAGTATGCTCCGTTCATTATCATCACCGTTCCGCCCGAGTTCT
>RDXD01000130.1 GCA_004292575.1 Bacteroidota bacterium | reverse complement strand
AAATTCTCTTTTTGAATCATAGGGGCGCGTGCATTCAAATCGTATCCCTCTACTATGATAAGCGGTTTGCTAATTCTGCGTGCAGCCCTATTGATACTGCTATAAAATACAGTAGCTCGCCCACCTGCTATGCTGAGTGCAGGATTGGCAGGGATAAGTATGACTTCTGAATTGGCGGCAGTTATTTGGTAGCTTTTATCAATTCTTACAGGATTTTTGACATACAGCGGGCTGTGTCCTTCTTTTTGTGTGCCATTGCTGAAAGTGAGTCGATAACTGATGCGTTTTGTACCTGCGGTTGTGTACGCTATGCGTTTGGGTGTATTGGCTACTAAAGTCTGCCAACCTGCCCCATCTTGGAAGTCTGCCTCAAAGGTAGTGATGCTCAAGCCTGTATTCGTGTAGTAAAAATCAGAACGATACACAAATTCAGCTTCCCCTTCTTCTATGGTAGCGCGTGTGGGTGCTATAGCCGTCATGCTTTTGGCTATGTAAGGGCTTTGCGTTCTGTTTGATACATCATAGATTTGCTGATTCTGAAGCGTAAAAAGTCCTAAATTCAAGGATTCAGGGTTCAGCATATCATAGCTCAGATGCGCTACAGGCAAGGCTATAGGCTCACTCTCTCGGATATGATTTTGCCATTGGGCTATGACTTGGGGCAGATACGGCAGGGTAGGATTTTGGAGTACATGAGAAGAAAGTACTGAATAATATGCCATTTTCCAGCTACTCATCTCGACCGCATTGCTATCGCGTCTGATGCCATCTAATACGCCTTCAGGCACGAAGCCATAGCCATATTCATATAAGTATTGTGAGGGAATTTGAGATTTGTCTATGTGTTGAAAAATATGATTCAACGCCAGACGCACAGAATCAGTCTGTGCAAAGATAGGTTGCTGTAGGAACAGAAATGCTATCAGCAAGGCAAGTTTACGCCAAGTTGCGCTTGAGTTGCGCTTGAGTTGCGCTTGAGTTGCGCTTGAGTTGCGCTTGAGTTGCGCTTGAGTTGCGCTTGAGTTGCG
>RDXD01000328.1 GCA_004292575.1 Bacteroidota bacterium | reverse complement strand
AGGAAAAAATATTGAAAGTAATTCTTGAAACTGCCTACCTTACAGACGAAGAAATCGCCCGCACCTGCAAGGTATGTGCAGATGCGGGGGCAGATTATGTCAAAACTTCTACAGGATTTGCACCTACAGGCGCGACAGTAGCCCATGTGCGCCTCATGCGTGCCTCTGTACCCGATACAGTAGGCATCAAAGCATCAGGAGGCATACGCACGCTGGAGCAGGCAAGGGCTATGATAGAGGCAGGTGCCGACCGCATAGGCACTTCTGCGGGTGTAAGCCTGATGGAAAGTTGGCATAAAGTTTAATTTTCGGTCTTTTGGAAGATTGCCAACGATACCACACTTTTGATACATATTCAGATGCTTTTTCGAACCGCCTACAGTCCCCCCTTTGGACTTTTCAATGGACATTTAGAAACTATCTATCCTGCGCTTTTTCGCAAAGTACGGGGTGTAAACTATACACACACTGACCTTGATACGCCTGATGGCGACTTCCTTGAGTTGGCGTGGGAGCGGTCGGCAGGCAAGGCAGATACGCTTGCCATCATATCACATGGCTTGGAAGGCAATGTAGAGCGCACCTACGTCAAAGGCATGGTAAAGCGTTTTGTAGCGGGTGGCTGGCACGCACTGGCTTGGAACTATCGCGGGTGTGGTACACGCATGAATCGTTTGCCACGTTTTTATCACAGTGGTGCTACAGACGACCTGCACACCGTCATAGCACACGCGCTTTCGTTGCAAATTTATCAAAAAATCGTCTTGGTAGGTTTTAGTTTGGGTGGCAATCTTACACTGAAATACTTGGGCGAGCAGGCAGGCAAGCTCAGTACACATTTGAAAGGGGCAGTTGTGTTTTCCGCACCTGTCCATTTATCGTCTTGCTCTACCAAACTTTGCGCCACTTCAAATTGGGTGTATTCCGAAAAATTCAAGCAAACTTTGCGCAAAAAAGTCCGTACAAAAGCCAAACTAATGCCTCAAGACATCAATCCCACATGGCTTAATAAAGTACGTACCTTGAAGGATTTTGATACCTACTATACCGCGCCTTTGCATGGCTTTGCGAGTGCAGAAGATTATTATGAAAAATGCAGTAGCCTCTACAGCTTGCCTGCCATTGACTTGCCTGCCCTCTTAGTCAATGCCGAAAATGACCCGCTACTTGCGCCCCCATGTTTTCCGATAGAGATAGCCGAGAAACACCCATTTTTTCATCTTGAGATTACGCGCAAAGGCGGGCATTGCGGTTTTTCGAGAGCGCAAGATGGCTTTTATTGGTCTGAAAACAGGGCTTTTCAGTGGGCTACAGAGATTTGACTACGTTTTTTTCGGATTGACAACCGCAAGCGGAATTATACTGAAAAACTTTCTCCACACCCGCAAGTACGCGAAGCGTTTGGATTCACAAATTGAAAGCCTTTGCCATTCAATCCATCAGTGAAGTCAAGCACTGTACCAAGCAGGTACAGGAGGCTTTTTTTATCTACCAATATTTTTACGCCTTTGTCCTCAAAAACTTCGTCTGAAGGTTGCAAAGAGCCATCAAAAACGAGGTCATACATCAGCCCAGAGCAACCTCCACCTTTTACAGCTACGCGGATATGATGGTTTTCAGAAAGTCCGTCTGTGGTACGTAATTCGTTGATTTTTTCTTTCGCTTTATCTGTTACAGAAATCATATAAAAAGCCTTTGGTTAAATGTACTTATGTGGTAATTTAGTTTTAGAACCAAATACTGTGTTTAAAAGTTTCCAAAAAGATATATAAATTAGCAGAAAAAAGTAGGGTACAGTAGGCAAAACGTTTTCTAGTATTATTTTTTTCAATGAACATTTTTGAGTTTTTTGGTTTTTAATCACCTCAAATCCACAGGCACGACACTTGAAATGTTATCAGTTATATATGGCACAATACCCATCAGAAGCAACTAAATTACCTGCATTGCCATAGCCTGAATATCCCGCACCATACGCAATAAAAAACTGGTGTACAGTGTATGCTGTTTGACGTATCAAATACAAACCTTCAGGTCCCATTTCCCATTGATGCCCATCTCTGATAGATTCTTTGAAAGTGTGTTTGAAAAGGCGTTCTGCTGCTGGGATAGTGCTTGCAGGGTCACCTGTCCCTGTAGTGGGGATTTCACCATCTCTCAAGAAGCCGTAATCTGTAGCAAATTGAGCAACACCTGTATTCACACTGCTTCCAAACAGACCATCTATGTCATTGGGATAAGGATCGTTGTTGGTAAGTTGTGGCACATTGAATACGCCACGTTCCATTTTATTATCAAAAACAGCCGTTGTTTCTGTTAGGTTATTGGGAAAACCTGACGTATAATTAAGCGCAGGCCATCTCTCAAAATCGCCATCGTAGGCAAGTTCAGTACCTAAGTTACAATCTGCATAAGGAAATATGCGTATGCGCCCGTTCAGTGTACCGGGTTCATCTTCGTTATGCACATTCATCACTCGGACATAATAAGTCCTTGCAACACTTGTGGGCGTTGTACTTGGTTGTGTGCCTCCACTGAAAGTGATAGGGACAGTTACGGACTCTGAACCAGAAAATACCGTATTCACACAATCCAACAAAAATAATCCGTCTGGCTTGGTACTCGCATCATACGTATCGCAACTTGGTTCGGGTAGGGAACCATCTGCTCCTTCTGGATAGTTAGGCGCAGTATAAACAGCTATAGCCGCATTTCGGGTAGTGGAATAGCCACTGTTGTCATACTGAACTGTTAC
Source organism: Bacteroidota bacterium (assembly GCA_004292575.1). Classification (GTDB taxonomy): domain Bacteria; phylum Bacteroidota; class Bacteroidia; order Chitinophagales; family Chitinophagaceae; genus Phnomibacter. The sequence continues at coordinate 1,296 of RDXD01000328.1, read as the reverse complement.
TTTGCTATAAGTTACACCTGCAGGTACTACAAATTTTATCCAAGAGTCAGCTCGTATGGGGTTGTCGTCATTAGATTTAGGGTCGCTACCACCGGGTACCGCACAACCTGTGATGGTAGTAGTGGGTTTATTTGCCCCTGCGGGGGGAGAACCACCTCCTGGCACATCTAAGTTGCTAAAATCTCCTTCCAAATCGCCATAATCGTTGTTGGTTGTGGCAGGGCAATCTACGCCACCTCCCAAACTACTGCCATAAAAAGTACACAATGTGCCAAACAAAGTTTGTCCTGTATTACTTTGGTTCAAAACACGCACCAAATAACTTTCTCCCCCACTGCCATGTGAAGTGGATAAACCTGTGATGGTGTGTGAACGTATTGCCTCTCCTACAGGTGTATTCACACAAGCGATGCGTGTATAATTGTCTTCGTCATTGCAGTTGGTAGTGGTGTATATAAGCATATTAACGTTGGGGGCTACTGTAGAAGTGCCATTGCGATTATCGTAGCTTATTGTAAAACTGCCTGAACTTGCCACATTACGGATAGTTTGTTGCGAGCATACACACCTGTCATCTGCTGTTGAACTACCACCTGTGGTAGTTCCTCTGTTATCATAAGAATAAGGAAAAGGGCAAACACCGTTGTTGTCATGGAGTACCAGAGGGGCAGGTACAGCACCCGTTCCACAATTATTGGTAGTCGAAAGTCCACATTCGCATTTGTCAGCGGCTGCGCCAGTACCACCTATGGCATTGTCAGTTCCTAAGTTTACGCGATACGGGAAAGCGCAAGAAATACTACCACCACCTGTTCTTGGCGTGGGGGGAGAGGCAGGATTACAAATATAGGGGCGCGTAACAACTGCCCATGCTTCGCCACTGATACAATCATCACAAGTAGAAGCTCCTGCGGTATTGTTATAATCACTGTCTGCATCTACTGGGTCAAAACAGTTCGGAGATGTCCTGCCTATGACATTCAAAGGCACACTGCACTTGCCTATATCTACAGCACGTGGAGGTGTAGCAGCAGATAAACAAGGTGAAGCATAATCATTCCTGCCATCAGAGATACACAAAAGCCCTTTCATACCCACTCCTCCATTGAGGTTCATGATACGAAGTAGGTATTGTTGTCCTGCATTTGTCTTTAAAGTAACGGATTCCGTTTGGAGTGCGTTGGTTAGGGTATTATTGGCGCAAGCATATTGATTTTCAGGGTTGTTCGCGCCACTTAGCCCTGTACCACAGTTTACGGGTCCTACACTTTTGAGGGCTGTATAAATGGCTATAGC
>RDXD01000403.1 GCA_004292575.1 Bacteroidota bacterium | reverse complement strand
TATATTTCCGTCCCTCGAACCCGTCTCTACTTCCGTAGAGACCGTGACAGGGCGGCATTCTAATCCCGCCACTGCGGGAAACTACCAATCCAAAAAAACTAGTCAACTTTTCTCCTTCCCTCATTCGAACTAGCAAACACCAAATCCGCAATTGGGAGTGCAAAAATAGGGGCTAGCTAATATTTGCCAAGTTTTTAGCAGAGTTTTTTTGTCTTTTTTTTCATGTAAAAGCAAAAAAGCAATTTCACCCATCATAAATAATTGATAATCAACACTTTGATAATACTCTGAGTTATAAAATCGCAATCGACCAAAACAAACGGCCATGCTATTTTGCCATTTACAACAAAGTATCCTAACAGCACTCAAGTACTCCCAAGGGGATGCATAGAAAGTACGGAACAGCGGTTGGGGCCAACAAAGACCACACATGCAACAAAAAAGCGGGCGTATAAAACTGAGGCTTTAGACGCGATGGCGTTGCTACAACGCGAAGTAGTCTGCGGATGCGCCATAGAAAAGTGACAACATCGCTCTAACACAGTCCGCTTTAGGGTGATAGCTTCTGGAGCGGCTTAACATTTTGTTACAACTTTTTATGTAAGGCCTTTGAATGGTAGCCGTATTAGCACTTTATAATCCATACGTTATGACAAAAAAATTGTTTTCCGGAGCCTCTGTACTGCTGTTGTTGATGATGGTAAGCATCCATACGGCTGCCCAAACCAGAGTGAAGCATTTCAATCTCGAAAAAAGCACCTTAGCCATACAGGGCTACGACCCAGTTGCCTATTTTACTGATGGCAAAGCTGTGGAAGGCAGTAAAGCGTTTTCTGTGGCCTTTGATGGGGCTTTGTACCGATTTAAATCTGAGCAAAACAAACAGGCGTTTAAAGCCAACCCCGCCAAATACGAACCGCAGTATGGCGGTTGGTGTGCCTATGCCATGGGGGCCACTGGCGAAAAGGTGGAGGTAGATCCGGAGACCTTCAAAATAATTGATGGAAAGTTGTTTCTTTTCTTCAACAAGTACTTTAACAATACCCTTAAAACCTGGAACAAGGACGAAAACAGCTTACATACGAAGGCCGACGCCAATTGGAAAAAAATTATTACCCAATAGTCCACCAAGCATGTTTGCCCCTAAGTATCTATTGGTCTAAAGCTATAACTATTTAGAAATCAACGTTTTGAAGACTACAGTATCATTAACCTGCAAACCAAAACTAAAAAAAATGAACATAGCTAAAGCAATTACCCTAGTAGCCATAGGTAGTGTATGGGCGCAAAACGGCATATTGGCCCAGGGGTGCAGCGATGCAGGATTTTGTACGGTGGGTAGCTTGGCCCAGAAACCAACATTCAAACGCCAGGAAAAAAAGCAAAGCCTTTCAGTTAATACAAGCTTTGGCTTAGGTGATGAATCTGTGTTTATTGTGACGCCAACCATACAGTACGAAAATCAGTTAACAGCCAATTGGCGAGTGCAAGGCAGAGTAACCGCAAATTTTGCCAGCGGTGATTTGGGCAATGCTACAGGCCTCGGCGACGCATACCTATCGGCCTCTTACAGCGTCCCAACCACAAAAAAATGGCAAAAGTCTTTTACCCTAGGGGCAAAAATTCCACTGAATAATGGTAACCTACTAAAACAAGGCCTACCGTTACCAATGCCCTACCAAAGCAGTTTGGGCACCTTTGATTTAATATTAGGAGTTGCAATTTCTGATGGAAAATGGTTGTTTGCCGGCGGTTGGCAGCAACCGCTCAGCGGCACCAACGGCAATACATTTTTACCAGCATATTGGAATGACACCAAGGCAAAAAAGTATATTCCAACCAACGACTTTACCAGAAAAAGCGACTTGCTACTACGGGCCTCTTATACTTTCAAACCCATAAAAAAACTACAAGTATCAAGTGGACTCCTAGGCATATACCATGTTGCTAACGACACCTACATAGATGCCAATACAAGCCCCAATCCAATAGCGCTACAGCATTCAAAAGGCCTCACCTTAAACGCTACTGCTTTTGCCAACTACTCGATAAGTACGCGCATTACACTTAGTCTATCAGGGGGTGTACCGCTTGTTATTAGAGACATTCGCCCCGATGGATTAACCAGAGGATTCGTGGTTATTCCTGAAATCAAATTTCACTTTTGATACGGCATCCATCCACTGCCCTAATATCCCCCACGGATTCAATACATAGAGCGTTTAGTAGAAGTGGTGTGCCCGTCAAAAACCAAACAAGAGAAACGCATTGGACAGTAAATGATGCAATTTGGTCTTTGTATGGCTACCAAAAGGCCCATGAAGCAAGCGAGCTTGATGCTGAAACAAATCAACAAAAATGCAATGTTTTCTTTACGCTAAAAAGCATCTACTGTCGTCACAAAATTATTTGTTAATCAACAAAATTCACTTTGGGGTAACCCCATAAAACAAACACAAGCAAATGAAATACCTATTTATGATTTTTTCCGCCGCATGTTTGGCTGTAGCCTGCAAAAAAGATTTGACATCGGAAACTACCCAAACCGACAAGGTGGACAGCAGCGCCATTGCAAAAACATCCGCTAGGTTTATAAACGGCCCGTACGGAACGGTAACAGGCCATGCTCGTGTTTTTAAAACTTTAGCCAATAAGTATATTGTACAGCTCGATAGTTTTAACACCAACAACGGACCCGACCTTCAAGTGTACTTGTCAAGGGAAATAATGCCAGTAAACTTTGTAAACCTAGGTAAACTAAAATCAACCAATGGATCTCAGACTTATGAGGTACCCGACTCAATTTTGAATTTGATGCAGTACAAATACGTCTGTATTCACTGCCGCGCTTTTAATCACCTCTTTGGATATGCCAACATCTATTAATCAATCATCAAAAATCACTTTAAAATGAAAACAAAAACTCTAGTAATGATTGCCATTGCAATCACATTTAGCCTCATAACCTTGGCCCAAAAGTCACCCGTATTTGCAACCGATGGCATAGCCATAAGGGGCTATGACCCCGTAGCTTTTTTTAAATCGTCTGAAGCTCAAAAAGGAGCAGAAGTTCACGAATACAGTTGGCAGGGTGCGAAGTGGCGCTTTGCAACCGCGGCTAACCGCGACAGCTTTGCGCTAAACCCTGAAAAGTATGCACCGCAATACGGCGGATATTGTGCCTTTGGATGCATGCAGGGGCACAAAGCACCCACGCAAGTAGACACATGGACAATTTTAGATGGCAAGCTGTATTTTAACTACAACCAAAAGGTAAAAGAATTATGGTCGAAAGACAAAAAAGGCTACATTGCAAAGGCCGATGAACAATGGCCAAAGGTTAAAGAGGACAACTAAATCAATGCCCTTGCTTAATGCCACTTTTATCACCTAAAAATCCCCACACCAAGAGGCCCGTTCTGAAAGCTTCACGACTGGAGGTTTTAGGTGTTTTAAAAGAAGTGGCTAGATTCTTAGAGACACCTATTCCAAAAAGTAATGGATGTAATTGTCTCTGATGACTAGGCAAATTCTTGGCGCATAAAATTCTATAGATTTAAAAAAAAGTAGCAAGATGTATGGCTAAAGTAAGTACCAATCAACAACTTACCGACTGGGTTTCAACATATAGCGATGCGCTTTTTGCCTTTGCATTCAAACGCTTAAACGATCGAAGTCTTTCAAAAGACCTCATTCAAGACACGTTTCTATCTGCGTGGAATAACATTGACAAGTTTAAAGGCGACGCCTCCGTAAAAACCTGGCTATTTACTATTCTCAAAAATAAGCTAATTGACCACTATCGGCATCAAAGCAACCGAAAGGTTATTGCAAGTATCTCCACCCAAAGCAACGACGCTTTTTTTGACGCTACAGACCACTGGCAGCCACAAGCTTACCCAAAAGCATGGACCGAGGGAACCGACGCGTTACTAGAGAATAAGGCGTTCTTTAAAGTACTTTGGCATTGCAAAGAGAAATTGAAAAGCCTGCAAAACTCCGTCTTTACCATGAAGTATATTGATGGCTTTGAGAGCGAAGAAATTTGTAAGGAGTTGGAACTCTCACCGTCTAACTATTGGATACTTATTCATCGGGCAAAACTACAATTAAGAGCTTGCCTGGAGATAAACTGGATGGAGAAATAAAAACAATTCAATTCATCAAACATGTTAAGTTGCAAGGAAGCCACCGAGTTGATTTTGAAGGCCGAAGAGCATAAAATATCGGTATGGCAAAAAATTAAACTGTGGCGACATCAGAAAATATGTGTGCTTTGCAAAAGATTTGGCTACCAAAGCCGCAGCATCAATGTACTTGTTTCTAAAGGCTTAGCTCCCGAGTTAGACTTACTAACCGAAATTGAGAAAAAAGAAATTGTAAGTTACGTATCCACCAGTGGATTAGCACGGGAATAAAACATCCATAATTGAATCAATCAGTTACTTTTTTTAGGATACTGCAATTGAAGCTGCTTTATCAATTGAAAAACAGCACCAACCATTAAGCTGATGCCTATTATCCAGTTTAAAATGTACTGGTTGTTGCTGAGCAAATTGACAACGCTTTTTGCAGTGGTCCCGTACAACAGAAAGGCAGCGGCTGTTCCCATAGCTATTCCAAAAAGATATGCACTGTTACCGGCGTGACTATGGGGCAAAATTTGTTTGGCACGCAATATAACGGTCCAGCCGAGCCAAAAAGGCAAATGAAAGGGGTTGATGAGGCTAAGAAAAAAGCCAACTGCAACAGTCCAATTTTGACTTACGGGTAACGGCGATTGAAAGGCGCTCCGCTGCAACGCATCAAAAATACTGCTGAAGGCCATAAAGAAAAGCAGCGCAATGATGGCATAATTTAAGTAATGCTTAAACCGCTGAGCAACACCAATTTTTTTTGACGCCATAAGCGATACAAATACAACCAACACCTCGGCCACAATGGCGCCTGCCCCAAACGATAAGGCCTGAAACCACCCTCGTTCTACCACTAAGCCGGCCACTGATACATTTAGCACACCAGCAGGAAGAGAGCCTAAAAAACTAACTCCAAACGCCCATGTCCAAATTCGCATTTTCATAGGCCGTGTTTAATTAATCAACTTCACTTGAACACTATTCTGTTTCAGCATGGTCAAACCATCCCGCCACGACATGTAAGCCAATCCATGCAGGGCCTTGTTTTGCTTACTTATCAAATACAGCAATTTCCAGTGGCGAATAATTTCTTTCCAGGCAAAGAATATGCTGTGTTTGGGATCGTACATGTGCGTTGGCTCGCTGCCTGCTCCGTTTAATTCCACAATGGAGAAGTGTCGGCCCGCGCACAAGTCGGCCCATGTTTTAAATTTTACGTCTAATCGGCCAAAATAAAATCCGCTAATTTGCCGGCACACCGCGTCGATGCTCTTCTCCAAGTCGGCATTGTTTTTCTGCGACAAATCTAAAAACTCTGCCCCACGAGCATGATTACCGTAAGGTACCAACGTTTTGGTTTCAAGCGGTGGCAAAATTACATCCAGCGCTTCGGCCAGCTGGGCTTCTAGTGCAGGCAGTTGCAGATAAAATCGATCGTCTTTGGCTAAAAGTTGCCGAATGGTTGATTGCCCATCGCCAATAACGGCTAAAAAATTTTTGCCCACAATACCCGATATACGCCCTTGGGCCTCACCAGGAAGGCGATAGTAAAATATGCCCACTTCGTGCTCATAAGGAATATACGATTGCACAATAAAATCAACAGGGCTTTGCTGCAAGTAGCGGCGTAGGCTTTCTGCGTTTTGCACCAGTTCAACCCGCAGCCCGCGCATGCCAATGTCGGGCTTTGCTATGGTAGGAAAATTTATACCTCGGTCGGCCATCATTTGCAGCAGCCATTCTATATCCCTGCCCATGGCGCAATACACCGTTGGCGGATAGTACTTAGCAGGTATTAATTCAAATATTTGATGTTTCCGTTCCATCAAAAACCCACCGTTGGCTATGCTGGGGTTGGCAGCACTAAAAAAGAAAAACGACCGCGCCTTTATACACAACCAAAACCAGTAGGCATAAATTGGCGCATACACCACATGAAATGGCCAATATTCCCAATTCATCAAAACAATTCGATAGCGCCGCAAAAAAGACATAATTGGTAGAGATAAGAATCACGATAACTGAGCGGCTTGATTTGCCACCCCTTGAGGCAGGTCGAATAACGCAGTTGAAATTGTAAGAGACTTTGCAGCAAACCATTGAAAGTTGCTAGACCAATAGCGCATGGTTGCATTATTTGAACCCACTACTGCACTGGTAATGCTTACGGTACGATGCCCGCTTGGGCGCTGCATAAAAATACCATCAGCCGCATCGCCTTTTCCGCCAAGTTGGTGAAACTGGAAGCAGTTGCTGGGGCTGGGCTGTGGATGCCGGCTCAAAAATTCGTTGAACCAGCTGAGTCGTTTTTCTCTGGCGTTAGAGTCGTACAATGTTACCGACGACCATATGTGCGCAGCATTGGCATTGCATTCAGCCACCCGCCTCAAAACCCCATCCCATCGGCACTCAAAAAGCCGCAATGCGCAGTAAACAATTAGGGTAAACGGTTCAATATCATCGAGGTTAATGGTTTCGAAAGTAAGAACAGGATCGTCTGTTTTGAAGATATCCATAAAAACCAGTCCCCTGCTTTGGCGGTACGTTTTACCTGCTGTGTGCGGCTGCTGGCCACCATTTAGTAACACCATGGCATCACCCGTATTTTTTACGGCAATCCAAGTGCCTCCCTTTTGGGCGTCGGTTGGCGCCACCACTTCGCTGCTGCCCCAACGCTGTAGCCTCGGCGGCTCGGCGGGCATTCGGCTGGCGTGTTCATCTCGGCTACTGGTAAGCACAGCCATTGCCCCCATTGGCACAAAGGTTACTGTACACATGCGTTGCGGTATTTAAGCGTGGAATTGGCTACGCCAAACTCGGGCGCCATTACAACGTTTGGGTGGTTGAGCAAGGCCATTTTTATGATGGCCATGTGGTGCACGGCGTGTTCAAGGTTATAACCAAGCTCTCTAAAAAAATTGGTCTCTAGGAGCAGCGGCTGCCCATCGGGCTCCAGGTCGTTCATAACCAAGCAAAGCGGCTTATTGGGGAAAAATAGCATTTCCTCTATTTGAGACAGGCACTCGTAGGCATACGTCCGGTTTGTTTCAATTAACCCATTGCGCGCCCGTTCATCGTAGTTGATGATGCCACTGGCATACCCATGGCTTAAAACAGAAAACAGCTCAATGACGTGCCTGAAATGCTGCCCGAGTGTTGCGCCCGAGAGCAACGGGTTAACAGTGGTAAAGTCAGCGTCGTTGAGCTGGGAAAGTAGCAATTGTAACTGACGAACAAGGGTGGACACAGGTATTTTAAAAGGCGTCATTATGGGCAAACGTTTGCGTTACGTTGATAAAAATGGGGCTTTTAAGCCAAGAATGGTAAAATATTTTTGACGGTGAATGAACATCAACGCCAAACAAGCCACCAAAACGACGATGGCATAAATAAAGAGTTGACCACCATCGTCTTTTACGACAATGCCAAGCTGTGTAACATGTGCAAAAAGTGCCCCACCCATAAGGCCAGCTCCAAGCAGAGCGCCAAAGGCTGTGCCACGCGGCCACAAAAGCAGTGCCGAAGCCACCAACTCCAATACCCCAATGCCAATGCGGCCCCAGGGTTCTATACCCAAGGTGGTAAAAATATAGATGGACTCCTCGGCGGCAGAAAATTTGAAGAATAACGACTGTACCATGATGGCAGCCGCCAGAATTCTGAGCACCCACACCCCGGCTTTGGCATACGATAGTTTCATAATGTTTTAGATTGTTTAGTCCGCTTGACGGGCATGGCCGACGTTCCTTACAAAATATTGAAAATTTATGGCCATTAATTTACGCAGGGTTGAAACAAACAGATTTTTGTGCCCATTTATTTTGTTGCCGTACTAGCCTGCGCTTGAATCGTTTTGCCCAATTGGCCTAAATGCCATTTATTTGTGGGCATTGCTCATTATGGAAAAAAACATTTCGAAACCACACGGGATATTTTCTTTGGCTGTGGTGGTGGCCGCATTGGGCTACTTTGTGGACATTTACGATTTGCTCCTATTTACCATTGTACGCGAACCCAGCCTTAGGGGCATAAACGTGCAAGATGCCGACATGGTAAAAGCCAGCACCAGTATCATAAATTGGCAAATGTTGGGCCTGCTGATAGGCGGTGTGCTGTGGGGCATTTTGGGCGATAAAAAAGGTAGGCTTTCAGTATTGTTTGGTTCAATACTACTTTATAGTGCCGCCAACTTTGCCACGGGCTTTGTACAAACTGTGCCACAATATGCGCTGGCCCGCTTTATTGCGGGCATTGGTCTTGCGGGCGAACTGGGTGCAGGCATTACTTTGGTTAGCGAACTGTTACCCAAAGAAAAACGGGGACTGGGAACATCGCTGGTGGCGGGAGTAGGCCTTAGTGGTGCAGTAGCCGCCTATTTTACGTATAAGTTTACAAACAATTGGCGCCTTTGCTACATGATAGGCGGCGGACTGGGACTGGGCCTGCTGGTTTTGCGCATTAGCGTGGCCGAAAGTGGCATGTTTAGCCAGGCCAAAGCCAGCCATGCACAAAGGGGCAATTTCTTTATGTTTTTTAACAACGCCCAGCGGTTTCGCAAGTACATACTGGCCATACTAATAGGACTGCCCACCTGGTATGTTATTGGCATTTTGGTAAATCTAAGCAACCGGTTTGCGGGAGATTTGTACGGCCTAAAAACACTGGATAGCGGCCGCGCCGTTATGTTTGCCTATGCCGGCATATCAATTGGCGATATTGCCATTGGGCTGGTGAGCCAATGGTTTAAGAGTCGAAAAAAAGCTCTGTTTTTGTTTTATGGGCTAACCATTTTGGGGGTGTTGTTCTATTTTAGCCCTTATAACAGCACCAACGCCACCATGTATGCAGCATGTGGGTTTTTAGGTTTCGCCACCGGCTTTTGGGCCATTTTTGTAACCATGGGTGCCGAGCAGTTTGGCACCAACATTAGAGCAACCGCAGCCACCACCATCCCCAACATGGTACGGGGAGCCTTGGTTTTAATCAACTTCGTGTTTATCGACGTTTTTCAGGCTTCCCTAGGCTGGTCGTTTGTAAGCAGTGGTATGGTTACGGGTGTTTTGGTATTGGGCATTGCCCTTACAGCGGCCTATTTCACCCACGAAACCTTTCATAAAGATTTGAATTACTTAGAAGGACATGGCTAAAAACAAGAACCTGTAATGCTGCCCCAAAACCAACATTGCACCCGCAGCGTTACTTCTTGCGCAGTTTGCTACGGCAGCCCTAACTTTATGCCCTTAATTGTTAGCTCAACTGCCTAAATTTCTGGTCATACGTTTTTCGTCTATTGGCGATATTGTGCTCACTACACCGGTTATTCGGTGCTTGGCGTTGCAAGTTCCCGAGGCGGAGGTGCATGTGGTAACCAAAGCGGGTTTTGCCAGCATTTTGGAACACAATCCCTACGTGCACACCGTACATTTGCTACATCAAAATTGGCACCAGCTGGTGGCCACGCTTCGCTTACAACAATTCGATGCCATAATCGACTTGCACCACAACCTTCGAACAGCGCGTTTAAAATGGGCGCTGGGGGTGCGCAGCACGGCTTTTAAAAAGCTAAACCTGCAAAAATTTATTCTTACCAACTTTAAAGTAAACCTGTTGCCACCGGTGCATATTGTGCAACGCTATTTGAAAACCGTGGCCCATTTGGGCGTAATAGACGATGGCAGGGGGCTCGATTATTTTATACAACCAACAGATAAGGTGGGGCCTGAGCAACTGCCCGCTGCACACGCCAATGGGTACATTGCCCTGGTAATAGGTGCCGCATTGGCCACCAAGCAACTGCCCACACAACAACTGGCCAGCCTTTGTCGACACCTGCTCCCCCACCCTGTGATTTTGCTGGGTGGGCCAACCGATGCTGCCACGGGTGCCGAGTTGGCCGCCATAAACCCGGAGAAAATATTTAACGCCTGCGGCCGCTTTGGCCTCAACCAGAGTGCATCACTGGTGCAAGGCGCCCAAGTGGTAATTACACACGATACCGGCCTTATGCACATTGCTGCAGCATACAAAAAACCCATCATCAGCATTTGGGGAAATACCATCCCCGGCTTTGGCATGGGGCCCTTTTATGGCAACCATCAGGTACCACATCAAGCCTTTGAAGTGTCTGGACTTAGCTGCCGCCCATGTAGTAAAATAGGACATAAAAAATGTCCAAAAAAACACTTTAATTGCATGCAGTTGCAAAATATGCACAGCGTAGCAACCGCTGCATTAGCCCAATTTAAAACCCATTTGTAATGAAACTTGTTATTGCCACGGCCCTGGTATTGTGCCTTTTTACAACCAACGCACATGCTGCCACAGACAGCACCAAAATGCAAAAGGCGGCAGCCGGCGTGTGCCAATGTCTCGATAAAAGCAACATAAAAGGTGCCGGTAGTCCAGACGATATGCAAACCGTATTTTTAAAATGTATGATGGACAGTGCGTCTGGGGTAATGGCCGAAATTATGACCAAAGCAACCGAAATGGGTGATGATGGCGAAAGCATGGGCCAGCAATTAGGTAAGGAGCTGGCCATGGAAATGCTGAAACAAAACTGTGGGGCTTTTTTGCAAATGAGCATGAAACTTTCCGGGGAGGAAACAACCAGCAAGAAACCAACCGGTAAAGTGGAAGCTACATGTACGCTCAGTGGCACGCTTGTGAGTGTGAGTGAGTCAGAGTTTTTGAGTTTGGTGATTCAAACAGAAAATGGCCGAAAACAAACTTTTTTCTATTTTGAATATGTTCCAAAAAGCGATGAGTGGTTAAAAAATCCGAAATCGTTGGTAGGTAAAAAAATTACCGTTGGCTTCAAAGAAAGCGAGTTCTATAGGCCATCCATCAAAACCTTCGTTAATATCAAGCAGTTGGTTAGCATGGCTATAGACAAATAGCTTTGTTTTTCGCCCTGCTGCTTAGGTAAAAGCACCGATGTTAGAATAGAAGGCAGATATTGCCACGGCAAAACAAAATCCGAATCTGCGGCAGAGCATCCCGTAGGAAGGTAAAATCGTTGCTCAATTGAAGGATGTTTTGGGGAAGATTTACGGCAGCAATAGTGTTAATGTGCAATAAACAGACAGCTCTGCCACAATCAGCATCAGCCTATTGGTGGCAAGTAAAACATTAGGCCACGAAAAACTCCCGTTACTACTGAACGCAAAAACCAAAAGTCCGGTCAAAGTTTTAATTCTGCTAGCTTCTGCACCACGCTTCCATGCGGCCCTGAACATAGCAAATGGCAATGGCAATCTATAACGTGAAAGATCCTGACCCCTGATGGGCATAAAAAAAGGTTGAAAATACATTCAACCTTTTTTTTAGTAACTTATCTGTTAGCCTATTCTGCTGGCCTCGTTTCGTTAGTAGCCTCATCTGTGGCAGCAGTAGCTTCGGCAGCAGGTGCTGTTACGGCCTCGTCCACTACAGCGGCTGCAGGTGCGTCTTCAACTGCTACGCTAGCGGCTTCAACCACCGGAGCTGCCGCAGTTGTTGCAGGCGCGCCATCGGCTTTCTTCTTACCGCGACGAGTACGCTTGCTTTGTTCTTCAGTCTTATTTACACCCTTTCCATATACATCGTTGAAGTCAACCAATTCAATCATGGCACGTTCAGCATTGTCACCAACCCTGATACCCAATTTAATAATGCGGGTATAACCACCTGGACGATCGGCAATTTTAGGTGCCACCACCGTAAACAGTTCTTTTACTGCGGCCTTATCATTGAGGGCAGCAAAAACTTGGCGGTGATTGTGCATTATTGACTCCTGCGAATCGTTCTTTTTGGTTTTTGTAATCAACGGCTCTATAAAAGTACGCAAAGCCTTGGCTTTGGCCAATGTGGTTACAATACGCTTGTGTACAATAAGCTCACTAGCAAGGTTGCGCAGCAAGGCTACGCGGTGGGCCTTTTTGCGGCCTAAATTGTTGACTTTATCTCCGTGACGCATGACATGTTATATTTAAACCCACACCGTGTCAGGAATTGTGGGCTGTGAAAAAAAAACCGGATGCAGCATCCAATTTAAGGAGCCGACATCCGGAAAATAATTGTTACAGTTCTTCTTTGTCTAAACCTAGTTTGCTCAAATCCATTCCAAAACCAAGCCCACGCTCAATTAAAACTTGCTCAATCTCGCTCAAACTTTTTTGTCCAAAATTGCGGAACTTCATTAGATCTTCCTGCTCGTACTGAACCAACTCGCTAAGGCTGTTAATTTTTGCTGCTTTCAAGCAATTAAAAGCCCTTACGCTCAAATCCAAATCTTCAAGTGGCGTTTTCAGCACCTTGCGCAATTGCAAAGTAGTTTCGTCCACCAAATCTTCTTTCTTCTCTTCCTTGGTGTCAAAAGTGATGTTCTCATCCGTAATAATCATCAAATGCTGAATGAGAATGCGGCTAGCTTGCTTTATGGCATCTTCGGGGTGAATGGTGCCGTCGGTAAGTACATCCATTACCAGCTTTTCGTAGTCTGTACGCTGCTCTACGCGGGTGTTTTCAACACTGTACTTAACGTTTTTAATGGGGGTAAAAATGGCATCGATGGGTATGTAACCAAACGGCGCATCCTTTACACGGTTCTCTTCAGATGGCACATAGCCACGGCCTTTGCCAATGTGCAATTCAATATCCAGCTTGGAAGTATTATCAAGCGTACAAATCAACAACTCGGGGTTCATAACCTCGAAGGTTTGCAACGCATCGCCAATGGCGCTGGCTGTAAATTCTGTTTTGTTTTTGAGGCTGATGCTTACTTTTTCATGGCTAATATCACCATCAATTAGCTTTTTAAACCGTACTTGTTTCAGGTTTAAAATTATCTCGGTTACGTCTTCAGACACACCTTTGATGGTAGCGAACTCATGCTCAGCACCTTCAATCTTGATGCCCACAATAGCATAACCTTCCAGAGAGCTTAGCAATACACGCCTTAATGCATTGCCAATGGTAAGACCATATCCGGGTTCTAAAGGGCGAAATTCAAACTGTGCTTCGAAGTCAGTAGCTTTTTGAAGAACAATTTTGTCAGGCTTTTGAAAATTTAAAATTGCCATTATGTAAGTTCCTTTTTTGGGGGGTGATTAGAGAGGGAAAAACATTAGCCGCAAGGCCTAAAAGCCTGCGGCCAATTATAAATGCGATTACTTACTGTACAATTCCACAATCAATTGTTCCTTAATATTTTCAGGAACGGACTCTCGCTCGGGATAGGCTACAAATACGCCTTTCTTTTCGCCCTCATTCCAATCGAGCCATCCAAATTTTGTATTCTTACCCCTGATAATGCTGGTAAGGTTTTCATTGGCCTCGCTTTTTTCCTTAAGACCAATTACATCACCTGGCTTTAGTTGAAAAGAAGGAATGTTTACAACTTCGCCATTAACGGTAACGTGCTTGTGACTTACCAACTGACGGGCTGCGGGTCTGCTTGGCGAGATGCCCAAGCGGTAAACCGTATTGTCGAGGCGCGCCTCTAACAACTTAATCAGGTTTTCACCAGTAACGCCTTTGCGACGAGCAGCCTCTACGAAAGTTTTGTAGAACTGCCGCTCTAACACACCGTAAGTGTATTTTGCTTTTTGCTTCTCTTTCAGCTGAATGGCGTATTCGCCCAATTGCTTACGCTTTTTGGTGGCGCCATGCTGCCCTGGAGGATTGCTGTTTTTGGTAAGATACTTACCGTTGCCCAAAATGGGTTCGCCAAATATGCGGCAAATCCGGGTTTTGGGGCCTGTGTAACGTGCCATTGTAAAATGCTTGAATTGGTTTTTTATAATAATGACCCTACCTCATCAAAAAACCAAAAAACCAGAGACAAGATCAATTTGTGTACTAGAACGGAGATACCAGCTTATATGCTAAACTGTAGCAACCGATTATACCCTACGCTTTTTGGGCGGGCGGCATCCGTTGTGCGGCATGGGCGTTACGTCTTTAATGGTAACCACTTCTATGCCGCTTTGCGAAATAGAACGGATGGCGCCTTCGCGACCACTACCAGGACCTTTTACAAACACATCGGCACGCTTTAAACCAGCGTCGATGGCCACGCGGGCAGCATCTGCTGCAGCGGTTTGCGCTGCATAAGGCGTGTTCTTCTTACTGCCTCTAAAACCCATTTTACCAGCACTGCTCCAACTAATAACCTGTCCGGTTTTGTTGGTAATGCTGATGATGATGTTGTTGAAAGTAGCGTTGATGTGCACGTCGCCGGCAGCTTCTACTTTCACAATGCGCTTTTTGGCGGCTGCCTTTGCGCTTAATTGCTGTTGTTGTTGTTTAGCCATAATTGCTTTTGATGGAGGTAATCATTAAAATTCAAAATCCCGATGTTTTTTATCGGGAACCAATCAACCCTCCGGTGTGCTATGCACTTCCATCCAGGACAATTGGATTTTTTTATTAAACAAAAGCCGCAAGCTTATTAAACTCACGACTTTTAGGTTAATTACTTCTTAGGTGCCTTCTTCTTACCGGCCACAGTTTTGCGCTTGCCCTTGCGGGTGCGACTATTTGTACGGGTGCGTTGGCCGCGAACGGGAAGACCTTTACGGTGGCGTAGGCCACGGTAGCAGGCAATGTCCAGCAGACGCTTGATGTTCATCTGAACCTCGCTGCGTAGCGCACCTTCTACCTTTATTTCTTCGGTAATCATGTTACGAATCAGAGCCAACTCATCATCGTTCCACTGATTTACTTTTTTGTTGTAATCAATGCCTGCTTTGTCGAGAATGCGTTGTGCAGTGCTTTGGCCAATACCATATATATAGGTAAGTCCAATTTCACCACGCTTATTTTTGGGAAGATCTACACCGGCAATACGAGCCATATAAAGTTGAAGTTTGAATGTATAGTTAATAAATTTTTATCCTTGACGCTGCTTAAAGCGAGGATTCTTTTTGTTAATGATGTACAACTTGCCTTTGCGGCGTACAATCTTGCAGTCAACACTGCGCTTTTTTACTGATGCACGAACTTTCATTGCTCTTTTTTTATATAATTATCCGGCGCTGCCGACTCAATTGCTTATAATTTTTTACTTCCGAACACTGGTAGATTTTTGGCCCAGCAATGCACGTCTTATTTGTATCTGAAAATAATTCGCCCCCTGGTAAGGTCGTATGGACTCATTTCCACACCTACTTTATCACCAGGCAAAATGCGGATGTAGTGCATTCTCATTTTACCGGAAATGGTAGAGATAATTTCGTGACCATTTTCCAGACGAACCCGGAACATGGCATTGGAGAGTGCTTCTACTATTACACCGTCTTGTTTAATGAGCGCTTGTTTCGACATACCGATTTTGGGAGTGCAAATGTAGGGAAGTTTGGCATACAAGTGCTTTACTTTTCAAAAAAAAGGCCAAAAAAGCAAGCGGCGGGAGCAATTTTTGGTTGAAAAACATTAATAACTGCCATATTTTAACTTATGGCCAGCAGTAGCCGAGTCAACATGCAATCTCTCCTGTTGCAAAAAGCCCTTTGCCAAAGGTTTACATTGCCCTGTCATACATAGAGCACCACTCCCCTACTAGCCGGTCCAACTAAGAGCATAGTCAGCATCCTCCAAATCCAACGCGGCTTGGGTTAGCATCAATGGATGAAAGGTATCTACCATTACTGCCAGCTCGTCGGTGCTTTTCTTACCTATACTCTTCTCCACTGTGCCAGGGTGTGGTCCGTGCGGAATACCTGCCGGGTGCAGTGTAAGCATGCCCTTGGTAACGTGTTTACGGCTCATAAAATCACCATCCACGTAGTACAGCAGCTCATCGCTATCAATATTACTGTGGTTGTAGGGTGCAGGTATGGCCAAGGGATGGTAGTCGTAGAGTCGGGGGACAAAACTGCAAATCACAAAATTGTGGCCATCGAAGGTTTGGTGCACAGGGGGCGGCTGATGCAGGCGCCCGGTAATGGGTTCAAAGTTGTGAATACTAAGGGCGTAAGGGTAGCAAAAGCCGTCCCAGCCCACTACATCAAATGGATGATGGGCATAGTGAATGCCGTAAAGGTGTTGCCGCTTTTTGGTGTGTATTACAAAGTCGCCGGTTTGGTCAATGGTGGAAAGATTGCTGGGCTTGCGAATGTCGCGTTCGCAGTAGGGCGCATGCTCCAGCAACTGCCCATACTTGCTCAAATAGCGCTTAGGTGGCACTATCGGGCCCGAGCTTTCTACAATCAGGAGTCTATTTTGGGGCGTATCGAAAGCAATTTGGTATATGGTACCACGCGGAATAACGAGGTAATCGCCATAACCAAAGGCCAACTGGCCGTAGGGTGTGCTTAACGTGCCGGAGCCTTGGTGCACAAAAAGCACTTCATCAGCATCGGCATTTTTAAAAAAATACCCAGTGGTACCCTCGCTGGGTGCTGCCAGGCTTACAGTACAATCGGCGTTGGTGAGCAAAGCCGTGCGGCTAGCCAAATAATGGCCCCCGGGGGCAAGATTAAAGCCCTGGAACCTACGGGGCCTTAGCATGTGTGGCTCGGCCACCTTAGGCGCAGCATGTACAGGGGCATCGCAATGCACAATAGCCGTGGGTGGGTGCACGTGGTACAGTAGGCTATAATTATTACTAAAACCCTCTGTGCTAAAAAGCTGCTCGCTATAAAGCCCGCCCGCCGGTTTTACAAATTGTGTATGCCGCTTAGCAGGTATGCTGCCCAACGAATAGTAGTGCATAAAAAAAGAAATTTAAACAACATGCAAACAATGCTATGGGCAGCAACTTTAGAGCCCACAGTGCCAATTCGAGCGGCCCAATGAGAGCATTTAGGCCTCAATTCCGGCCCGGTGTTGGCAAATTTAGCCCGCTTATCGCTATCCGGCACTGGGCCTTTAGACCACCCTATGTGTAACAAAATTAGTAGCGAACCGCAATTGTCGATTTGTTTTTATCTTGGCCCTAAATTTTACACGCATGAACAACGAATTGGGTCGGCGCCATTGGCTAAAGCAAACGGTAATGGCGGCCGCGGGCTTGGGGTTAAGCACACAAATTTTTGGACGGCACTCTGGTTGCGCAGAAGACGAACTGCCGTTTAACAACAGCACCAACTCCCCAATTCGAATTGGCAGCAACGAAAACCCGTATGGCCCATCGGCACTGGCAAAAGCGGCTATGATGCAAGCGGTAGCCAAAAGCAATCGCTATCCATGGGAAACCACCACGCTACTGCGCAAGAAGCTGGGTGAAGCGTATGGCCTAAGTGCCGAGCACGTACTGATGGGTGCTGGCAGCAGTGAACTGCTGGGGGTGATAAGCGCCTTTGCAGGCAGGCAAAATGGAAATGCCATAGCGGCCTACCCTACTTTTAAACTTTGGTTTACGGCTGCCGAGCATTTTGGCCTTACCGTAAAAACCGTGCCCCTTACCACCACCAAAGTGCACGACCTACCAGCCATGCTGAGTGCTATGGACGGTAAAACGCGGATGGTATATGTGGTAAACCCGCACAATCCCACCGGTACTGTTGTGGCTAAAGCCGCGCTGGAAAGCTTTGTACAGGAAGCCAGCAAAACTGCGGTGGTGCTGCTAGATGAGGCCTACACCGAATACAGCGATGAGCCCAGTCTTGCGTACTTAGTAGCCAATAATAAAAATGTGATAGTGGCAAAAACGTTTAGCAAAATACACGCTATGGCAGGCGCCCGAATTGGCTACGCCCTGGCCCACCCCGATACCATAACGCAACTGGCCGATTGGCAACCGTGGAGCAATGCCGGCGCAGGTGCGGTGGCGTTGGCCGGTGCCATGGCCAGTATGGATGATGTTGATTTTCAACGCAGTTGCCGGCAAAAAAACGATGCTGTAAAAACGTTTGTAACAGAAGCACTTACCCAGCTTGGTATGCAGGTAATTCCATCGCATACCAGTTTTTTATACTACAACACTGGCACGTACAGCGCCGATGTGGCCGCCATAACCAGTGCTGCTGGCATTGTAGGCGTCCGTACCTACGAAAAAGATACCCCGTGGCGCCGCACCAGCATTGGCACCATGGATGAAATGAAAACTTTTATTGATGTTTTAAAGCGTGGTGTCTGACCCCCCAAAAGGAAGGTCATTAAAGTAGCTAATTTCAAAACACACTTCGGTTTACTGCGGTGCAGTGTTGCCGTGCACAAAACGCTTTCTAGGCCATGCAAAGCGCTAGCCTGCTCCAACGGCCCCACCCTCGGCTTGCTCGCGGGCTATTACTTTTACCAAATCGGCCACATCCACCGTTATGGGCAATTGTCCTACTTGAACAATGGCCTTTTTCCCCCTAAGTGCTTTTACGGTGCCTACCTGCCTGTTTTTTACCAGCTTCACCGTATCGCCCTCGGCAATGGGTTCCGCAAGCTCAATAAACCGGTGGTCAAATTTCTTGTCGGCTTTTACCAATGCAGGCTTTTCCTTTTGGTTAAACAGTAGAGCGCCAATGGTTTTTACCACCTCGTCTTTATTCAAGTTTTTGCGCCACTCCATCACCAGGGCCTTCAGTTTACGATCCATATCTTTTAAATAGGCCAACTGCTCTTCCTTTATTCGGTTTTGCTCACGCTGCATTTCTACTTGCTGCCTGTGTTTTTCCTTTTCCATCACCAGCAACATGTCTTTCTTTAAGCGTTCGTTTTCCTTTAGCAAGAGCGCCAATTCCTTTTCGCGGCCCTCTAGTTTTTGCAAATCTTGCTCGGTGCGGTTTAGCAGCTTATCTAGGTTAAAATGGTCGGCGTCCACCAGCGCCCTTGCCCTTTGTATCAGCGGCTTTGGCAGGCCTATGCGCTCGGCAATGCTGAATGTATAACTGCTGCCGGGCTTACCCACCACCAACTTGTACAGCGGGGTTAACTTTTGCTCATCAAATTGCATGGCTCCGTTTATGATGCCGGGCACCCTGTTGGCCATTACTTTTAGGTTAAGATAATGCGTGGTTACCACCCCATAGCTGTGCTTTCTGCCCAACTCTTCCATAATAACCTCGGCAAAAGCGCCACCCAGATTGGGATCGCTGCCGCTGCCCAGCTCATCAATAAAAAACAGCGTTTTGCCATTAGCCGTTTCAATAAAATGCTTCATGTGCTGCAAATGGCTGCTGTATGTACTAAGCTCAAACTCAAGGCTTTGGGTATCGCCAATGTGAATATAAATTTGCTTAAACACGCCCATGGTACTGGCTG
>RDXD01000129.1 GCA_004292575.1 Bacteroidota bacterium | reverse complement strand
ACCAATGCCTGCAAAGGGGTATTGGTTTTAATGCGTTCTACATCGCATTGGTCGCGGTTACTGGCATCAAAAATCATCATGGATGGTGGCGGAACCGTAAGTTTTATAAACGAGTACAAGCCACGCCGATATAAGGCAGGCCCCATATCTTGTATATAGGTGGCCAACACGCCCCTACCACTGGTTGCACCTTCCCAAAGGCCATCGGGCTGGTAGGGTTTTACACTTGGTCCGCCAATTTGCGGGTTAAGCAAGCCACTACTAGCCAAAACCCAATCGCGTATAACTTCTGCCTTAAGCCTTATACGGCTAGCGCGGCTCAGGTAAATATTTTCGGGGTCTGCCTTCAGCTTGTCTTTACTTATCTGTGCCGACTGGCGATACGCCGCCGATAGCACCATCTGACGCAACAGGCGCTTGGTATCCCAACCGTATTCCATAAAATCGGCAGCCAACCAATCCAGCAGCTCGGGGTGCGAGGGCAGCGTACCTTGCATACCAAAATCGCCGCCAGTTTTTACAATGCCTCGCCCAAAAAGCTCTTGCCACATGCGGTTAACCCACACGCGGGCAGTAAGCGGATTTTCTTTGCTGATGGTCCACTTGGCCAACCCAAGCCGATTGCGTTGAAATTTGGTAGTATCAAATGGCATAACCGATGGCAGTGAAGCCGCCTGCACTGGCTGCCCCGGCTGGTCGTAAACGCCTCGATTGAGTATAAAGGTGGGCCTTAGCTGCTTGTTTTCGGCCAATACGCTTACCGTAATTGCGCCAGTATCGGAAGTTTGTATAAACTTCAGCAGCTCGTTTCGTTCAGCTTGCGAAATTGACATCACCGGAATTTTGGCCGGCTTAGAGATGGAAACATCCCCTTCATAGCCTTTTTCAGGCGTATTGTTAAAAAAGGCAAACATGCTGTAGTAGTCTTTTTGCGAAATGGGATCGTATTTATGATCGTGGCATTGCGCACACTCCACCGTAAGCGCCAGCATGCCCTTGGTAAAAGTTTTTACTTTATCAATATTGTACTCAA
>RDXD01000402.1 GCA_004292575.1 Bacteroidota bacterium | reverse complement strand
TATGGCATCGGCCTGGGCCTGTGTAAGCTGCACCGAACCGCCATAGTGCCGCAGGTTGCCGGTTTCGCTTACGTCTAAGGTTACTGCAACCGGCCCATTGGTGCCAGCATCACCATTGTGGATGTGGGCCATGGTAATTTTATCGTTGGTATCGTAAATACCCATGATGATGGTATAGTCCATGTGATTGTCGGAATATAGCTTCAACGTGGCGGTACCGTTGTCTGAACGCCTAGGATCTGACGGCAACTCATTATCATTCGATAGCTTTACCGTCACTGTTTTTGAGAGCTCGTATAAAGGCGCAGACGGTTTAGAACAGCCGTTGATGAGCAGTGCACCAGCCAGAGATGCCGTAGCGAAAAAAGTAATTTTACCCATTTTGTTTATTTTAATTAACAAACATACGTGCAAATGCTAAAAAAGGTTGCCGCATTGGCAACCTTTTTTTAACATCTTTTTTGCCCTAGGGCTCTTGCAGATCTTTATTTGACTGTCCGCCCCCCGCATTAAGGTTCAAGGGGTAGGCATAGGTGCTTTCATAACCGGGGTAAAAGCCCTCGAGCCTCACGGTGCCTTTTGATTTGCCAAGCACACTTACCAGCTCGTCAACCGTGCGCACGGGCTTCCCATCCACACTCGAAATGGCAAAGTCTTGTTGTATGCGTGTGGTACCCAGCAATCCTTTGCCCACCACCTTTACCAACACTGCGCCTTCCACCCCATATTGGCGGGCTACGGCTTTGTCCACCTCTACCAACTCGCCACCCAATTTTTCGCGCATGCCTTCTTTGGCACTACCCTTTACCACCTCAAAGTTTCCACTTTTGTTGCGCAGCGTAACATTGGCCTTATACTCTTTGCCTTCGCGCTTATAAGTAACGGTTATTTTATCGCCCGGCTTAAAGTTGGCCACTTGTTCCACCATTTCCGATCCGGTGGTCACTTTTGTTTCATTGATGGCTACAATATAATCGCCCTCTTTAATGCCCGATTGCTTAGCTGCACCATCGTCGGCCACCCCGCTTACATATACGCCTTCGCCCGAGCGGATGTTCATTTTGCGCATTTGTTCGTCGCTGGCATTATCGGGTACATAGCTTACACCCAGATAGGCACGTTGAACAGCACCAAACTTTATAAGGTCGCCGTAAATCTTTTTTACAATGTTTACGGGGATGGCATAACTGTAGCCGGCATAAGAGCCCGTTTGCGATGCAATGGCAGAGTTGATGCCGATGAGCTTACCATCGGTATCAACCAAAGCACCACCGCTGTTTCCCTGGTTTACAGCAGCATCGGTTTGTATAAAGCTTTCTACAGGGGTTTGGCTTTTTTGTGCATTTATACCCAGCGAGCGTGCTTTGGCACTTACAATGCCGGCGGTAACGGTTACATCAAGCGTCCAGGGGTAGCCAATTGCCAGTACCCACTGGCCAAGCTTTACGTCGTCGCTGTTGCCCCATACCAAGTAAGGCAGATTGCTGGCCGTAATTTTCAACACCGCCAAATCGCTGCTGGGGTCGGTTCCTATTAGCTCAGCCTTGTATGACTTTTTGTTGTTGAGGGTAACATTTATTTCGTCGGCATTTTCTATAACGTGGTTGTTGGTTACGATGTAGCCGTCGCTTGTAATGAGCACGCCGCTGCCGCTGGCCCGCTGCTCGGGCTGTTGCATGTTGGGCGAACCGCCAAATAGGTCGCCAAAGTCGTCGCCAAATAAATCGGCAAACGGATTGCGGCGGCTAACTGTGGATGTGCGGGCGCTTATGCGGGTTTTGATGTGCACTACGGCAGGCGTAGCGGCTTGGGCAGCGGCTGTAAAATCAATGGGATATCCCTTTACGCCATCGCCACCCGCAAAGCTGGCGTAGTTAAACGGCACCTTTCCAATTTCTTGCACGCTGCTGGCTACGCTGTTGGATTTTAACTTGCCAACGGCATAAATGCTACCCAATGTTGTAAGTAGGCTAATAACTACTGTCCATGCAATTTGACTTCTTTTCATATTCTCAATTTTAATGTGCAGGTTTCAACCTGCTATTTTTGTTTAATCCTGTTAAAATCTTTACCAAATATCGCTTCTTTACTTTACCATACCCTTCCCGTTGGGTAACCCCATTCCATTTTCAATACACTTTGTGCGCAATGCTAAGTTGGTCCCCTTTAATTGAAACAACTCGAACTTGCACACCTATTTATTTGCCGGTATGGCCCGTGTACCTGTTTTTCAAAAATGGCCACATCAGGCCCGAAGTGGCTAAATCTTCCAATTCCAATATGCAATTTCCTGTGTTCAGCAGTTTCCATATTCAAATAAACGTATGCCTTGGCTCGGCAGATTAACCGCTGGCGGAGTTTAACCGCCATTTAACAGGCTGGTACAAGATGTATGCCGCCACAAGATACGCTGAATTTGTGTCAGCCTTTAGCCGACCGCTCTGTCAGTTTTTCTGTTACAGGCTGGTCAAAAATGACAAGGTATCCACTCCATCGGCATAGTTGGCCAGCTGAGGCTGTTGGGCGGTGCCAAAATCAATGCCGCCAGCACCCACCACGGCTTGTATATCTTGCGGATGCTGCTGGGCTAAATTCAGCGGCGGATCCACCTGATAAAAGCTGTAATTTACTACAGATAAAGGCGAAAACATGGCATCATTTTCGGAAAGCAGTAATACCCCATTGGTCATGTAGTACTGTCCATTAAGCAGCATGATGGCCAAATTGTAATCGTAATTGTTCTTAAATTTTTGGTGGTCTGCCATCCAGCTGTAAGCGTCGAAACTGCGCACCAAGGGTTCAAAGTCGTAGCCCAGCGGCACATACAGCTTGCTTACATTGCGGCAGCCTTGCCCAAAATACAGCAACAAATCGCCTGCCAACAGGTCCAGTTGCTCCCGGCTTTCGTGCCCGGTAAGCACGGCTACCGATGTGCGGTTGCGCCTAATGATGTGTGGATGATTCCTAAAATAGTATTCAAAATATCGGCCTGTGTTGTTGCTGCCGGTGGCTATGTAGGCATGGCAACCCTTTAACTGCTCTGCAAACTGAATGGACTGTGCCAGCGCCGGCTCCCAGCAAATAAGCTGCTGCGCCAAGTGTTTTAGTAGGGCGCTGTCTTTGGCCGATGGCTTTATGCGCAGGTGGTGTCCGCAGATGAAAACACATAAAAAATCGTGAAACCCTACCAGCGGAATGTTGCCTGCAGTAACCAAACCCACCACTTTGGGTGCCGTGTTTTGCTGTGGCAGTTCATAAGCTGCTACCCACGCCGCCAACTTTTCCGCTGTTAAAAAATTTTTGCAAATGTTTTGAACAGCCTCGTGTATAAATTGTTGCACAAACCATGGGTTTTCGGCCTCTGCTTGAACTTTGGCCGCTGTCCATTCGGCACTATTGCCACCCATGTATTGCCCCAAGCGCAGCAGCAATTCAATTCGATATGGTAATTTGAGCATCTATTACTAATTTTGAACGGCAAACTTAACCCCAATGTGGGTGCGGCCTCATAAACTTTAAAACCGCTTTACGCTAAAAAACAACCAACTATGGCTATAAAAATAACTGAAGATTGTATTAACTGCGGCGCCTGCGAGCCCGAATGCCCCAATAACGCCATTTACGAAGGTGGTGTAGAATGGGCCATTAGCGATGGCACATCAGTAAAAGGCATGTTTGCGATGATGGATGGCACGCTGATGGAGGCCAACAAGAAAAACACGCCGGTTAGCATGGATACCTACTACATCGTAACCAACAAATGCACTGAGTGCCAGGGTTTTCACGAAGAGCCGCAATGCGCCAGCGTATGCCCCGTGGACTGCTGTGTACCCGACGAGATGTATGTGGAAACAGTGGAAGAACTGATGGCAAAAAAGGAACGCATGCACTTGTAGTGTGTTTCCAGGAAAGCACATCTCGTCTAAAATAAACTCTGGGTGGGGTTGCTCATCTACCTGTAGGGCTATCTAAACCGGCGTTGTTCTAAACCTATTTTAGTGGTGAAAAGAATTGTAGCTAGGTTAGAGGTGGGGTATGCGGAAAGTTTTAAAACCTGATGCATGGAAAAGCCAGTTGCCCTGCCCCACCCTACCGACCTGCTGGACCTGCCCCCATCTGTGCGGCTGTACAGCTCCAACTCCATTTGGCTTACCATGCTTTTTACGGGGCCTTTTGGTGCAACCTTTATGATTGCTAAAAACTTTGTGCGTTTTGGAGCACCTCAACATGTAAAATTTGCTTTGTTGGGTGCTTTGGTGCTGCTAGCGCTGGAGATATGGGGCGATGATGTGCCTATGTTGGCTGATGTGCCAAGTTGGTTGGTTAACATAGCTTGCACATTCGCAACATTTATTTGCGTTAAAATTTGGCAGCAAAAACAAATTGACCACCATTTAGCAATCGGTGGTGGGCTGGAAAGCCGTGGCACCGTTTTACTGGTAAACCTTGTAGCGTTTTCATGCTTGGTAGTGTTTATAGGTATTGTGCTTGCATTGGAAGACTCCAACGCTTTTATGGAAACTATGCGCTCGGTATTTGCACCCTAAAGCAGGATTTAGCAGTTTGCCACTGAAATTTAAAAAATTTGTTGCGGCAATTATACCTACCCTGTGGCTACATCCATTTTCTTTGCCGCAAAATTTACCACATGCATAAGCCCAATATTGCCTTTGTAACCGGCGGCTACAGCCGCGAAGCCGAAATATCATACAAAAGTGCGGTAACCATTGCCGCTAATATTGACGCCGCCAAATACAATGCCTATACCATTGACATACGCACCGATGGCTGGTGGCATACCACCACCACTGGCGAAACCATTGCCGTGGATAAAAACGATTTTTCGTTAACCATTAATGGGGAGCACATTGGGTTTGATGCTGTATTGATTGGCATACATGGTACGCCTGGCGAAGACGGAAAGCTGCAGGGCTATTTCGATATGCTAAACCTGCCATACAGCAGTTGCAATGCAGCGGTAAGTGCCCTTACATTTAACAAGCGCTTTGCAGTGGCCATGGCTGCGGCATCGGGCATACACGTGGCCAAGGGCTTGCATTTTTACAAACATCACGCCATTGATGTGCCAGAAGTGGCCAGCCAGTTGCAATTTCCGGTTTTTGTGAAGCCCGCCAACGGCGGCAGTAGCATTGGCATGAGCAAGGTGCCCGATGCAACCGGTTTGCAGGCAGCCCTTACCCTGGCGTTTTCCGAAGACGACCAGGTGCTGGTAGAAGAATGTATTGAAGGGCGCGAATTTACCGTGGGTGTGGCGCGGCTAAACGGTAAGATAACCGTGCTGCCCATTACAGAAGTGGAAAGCGAAAACTACTTTTTCGACTTTGAAGCCAAATATCAAGGCAAAAACAAAGAAACCACGCCTGCTAATTTAGAGCAGGATAAAGCCGAAAAAGTACGGGAAACGGCGGTCAAAATTTATGAAGCCTTCAATTGCAAAGGCGTTATTCGCATCGATTTTATATACAATGCAGCCAAGGATGCGCCCTTTATGCTGGAAATAAACACCATACCAGGCCAAAGTGCAGCCAGCGTGGTGCCGCAGCAGGTGCAAGCCATGGGCATGAGCCTAAAAGATTTTTACTCACAGCTTATAGATGCCTGTTTGTAAACCTCATACCGCTAACCAACTGGTATTATGTTGCCCTCTATATTTGTATTAGCAGTTTGGCCCCAAATTTGCCTTTAGGCTGCTTAAAATTTAAAGTATTGTGTTTAAATTTATAACACGCCGTCCATTTTGGGTAAACTTATTGGTGGCGCTTTTGCTGGTAGGCGTCATAGTTTACGTCGCTTTTACCCTTTTGGGCGTCATAACCCGCCACGGCCAGTACGAGAAAGTGCCTTCGGTAGTTGGCAAAAGCATACAGGAAGCAACCAGCCAGTTGGAAAGCAAGGGCTTTGTAACCGAGGTGCTGGATAGTATTTGGGACGAAAACTTGCCCAGACTGGCTGTGGCCCGCCAAAGCCCCGAGGGCGATGAGATGGTGAAAACCCACCGACGCATTTACCTAACTGTAAACCGAAGCCAGCCGCCATTGGTAGAGGTACCCAATATGGTGGGCCTATCTTTTAGAAACGCCGAGCTTTATTTAAAGCAGTTGGGCCTAAAACTGGGCGATACCACCCGCCGCCCCGATATAGCCAAAGATGCCATTCTGGAACAATCGTTTGGCGGTGAAGTTGTAAAAGGTGGCGCACGGGTGTTTGTAGGTTCGGCCATTGATTTTGTGCTGGGCAGCGGTGTAGGCGAAGATGAGTTTGATGTGCCAAACCTGTTGGGCAGTACCTATGCACAGGCAAAGGCGCAACTGATGAATATGGGTTTAAACACGGCTGCACTAATAATAGACGCCGATGTACGAGATACGGCCAAAGCAATCGTGTACAAACAGGGCCCAGCCCAATACACCCATTTGCCCGATGGCGGCGGCAAACAAATTAACCGAATAAGGCAGGGCCAGAGCGTTGACTTATGGTTGGGCACCAAAATGGTAACCCTACCAACGGATAGCACAGACGAAAAAGGATATTAAGCGCATAGCCAGAGACCCTGGAGAGCATTGAATTTGAAATAGGTAATATAGCCACAAAACGGATAAAAAAATTCTGGATAAATACCAACGCACATGACTACCATTACCCCACAAGAACTGAAGGCGCGCCTTGAAGCGGGCGAAAAACTGAATATTGTAGATGTTCGAGAGCCGCACGAACACGCCGACTTTAATATTGGTGGCATACTGCTGCCACTGGGCCAAGTGCAAACCATGCAAATAGATGCGCTAGACGACCTTAAAAACGAAGAAGTAATTGTGTACTGCCGCAGCGGCAACCGCAGTGGCCAAGCCTGCATGATTTTGGACATGATGGGTTTTACCAACACGGTAAACCTAACGGGCGGCATGCTGGCGTGGCAGGCGCCTTAGGCAATTTCTAACGGAACAATGGCACTGTGCATGAAAACGACTGCGTAAAAGTGCCACTGTGAGCGACGCAACACCGGAAGAACCGTGAATACCCACTTTGTGCTGTGGTTTTTTTCGCTGCGCTTAAACAAACCATAGCAGGTACTATTTTCCAGATTACTTCGAATTTCGATGAAATCATTTTAGCTCAAAATTCTTAGCGGAACTAAACGGCTGTGTGGTTGAGCGTATGCGGAGGTTTAGAAACATCACGTTAGTTGGTGGCAAAAGGCTGGCCACCATTACTTTTGGCTATGCTGACACGATGCGTACATGTTGGCAGATGGTTTAGTGCATCGTCGCTATAAAAAACGGTAGGGTATTGGCCGTAATTGCGAAGCTGAAAGTGTTAAGCGCTGTAAGACATGCTCGTGATACCAAACCTCATTTCACTTATGCCGGCGCACTTTTCGAATTCAGCGAAAGAAAAATCCTCCACATTCAAAGGGATTACCCATTTTTAACTGCAGACTCTCATTTTACTAATATTCCCGTGATAGGGGAATGAGCCAGTGGGAGGTGACATCGGCTAGTGCTGCTGTTATCTTCTACCGCAGGACTCACGTAACTGATTGGCGATAGTAACTGCCTTTTTCTACCCAGCGCTTCCATGCCCCTTCAAAAGCTTCCATATGCCTACCCGCGCCGCAAGTAACTTCTGTAAATAGCGACGCAACAAGCTAATTTGGTCCATATCTACACCACAGCTTTCTGCGACAAATAGGGATTGATTTAGAAAGAAAATGACTTAGGTCTTGATTTGTTTTTTCTTGCTAATACACATTTACCTCGGCTTCAAGCACAACACCAAACTTGCTTTGCACCGCGGCTATCACCATTTTACTAAGGGCCAAAACCTCGGTACCGGTGGTATTGCCGTGGTTTACGAGTACTAAGGCTTGTTTGCCATGCACACCCGCCTGCCCCAGCCTAAAACCTTTAAGACCACACTGCTCAATAAGCCAGCCGGCAGCCAACTTTACCATACCGTTGGCCTGCGGGTAACCCACCACCGCCGAAAATTGCTGCTGTATGCTTGCAAAAACACTGGCATCTACCGTAGGGTTTTTAAAAAAACTTCCCGCATTGCCCAGCACGGCTGGGTCGGGCAGCTTGCTCTGTCTAATGGCTATGACGGCATTGGAAACGGCTTGTAGGGTAAGTTCCTGCACCCCCATTTCCTCCAATTGTGTTCGTATGGCGCCGTACCCCACATTAAACTTGGGCTGCTTTTGCAAGCGCAAGGTTACACTCAGTATCACAAACTGTCCTTTTAAGGCACGCTTAAACACACTATCGCGGTACCCAAAGCTACAATCGGCCAGACTGAAACTTACACAGGTTTTATCGTGCAGGTGGTAAGCCTCCAGCTGGTGAAAAACGGACTGGAGCTCTACACCATATGCGCCAATGTTTTGCATGGGGCCTGCACCCACACACCCTGGTATAAGGGCCAGATTTTCAATGCCACCCCAGCCATGATTTACCGCATGCATCACCAAAGCGTGCCAGTTAACCCCGGCACCTGCTTTTACCCAAACCTGCTCGTCGTCTTCGGCCACCACAGTAATGCCATCAATATTGTTTTTCAAAACCAAGCCATCAAAAGGTTGGGTAAACAGTACATTGCTTCCCCCGCCAAGTACCAGCAACTTTTTAAATTGTTGCGCCTCAGCCGTGGCTAACAGCGCTTGCAATTGACCAAGGCTTTCAAACTGAGCCAAACCGGCAGCCAACACATTAATGCCAAACGTGTGGTAAGGCTTTAGGCTAATGTGCTTGTGAATAATGGGGTGCAATGTGTGCATGGTGAAATAATTATACGGGATCCACATTAACCACTACGGTTGTACGCTTTAACGCAGCTTGGAACTTTAGGTCGATAATACCTTGCATAAGCTGCGCTTTTGCAGCGGTTATAATGGCTTGCTGCGGCGGCAACTTTAGCAAAAACTCCATAATATATTGGTTTCTAACGCGATTGACAGAAGGCTCGGCAGGACCTACCAAATGGTTGCCCATATTTTTTGCTTTCATCCAATCGGTTAAAAAATAAGCACTTTGATGGGCCACACTGCGGTCGAGGTGCCTGCACTGCACACTTATGAGGCGGCTAAATGGTGGGTAAGCAAAAGCCCTGCGGTTGGCAATTTCGGCACTAAAAAAGGCGGCATAGTCGTGCCGTTGCAGCATGGCTATAAGTGGATGGTTGGTCTCGCGCAGCTGTAGCAGCACATTCCCAACGGCCAGTTTGCGCCCCGCGCGGCCACTTACCTGTTCTATTAATTGAAAAGCCCGCTCGTTTACTCTAAAATCGGCATAGTGCAGCAATCCATCGGTATCGGGTATGGCCACCAGGCCCACGTTGTCAAAATCAAGCCCTTTTACCACCATTTGGGTACCCGTCAAAATTTGAATTTTCTGTTGTTCAAAGTCTTTAATCAACAAATCGTGGCTGTGTTTGCCCCGCACACTATCGGTATCCATCCGGGCCACTTTAGCATGCGGCAGCAGGGTCTCCAGCGTTTCTTCCAATTTTTCGGTGCCATAGGTCTGCTGCTTAAAGTCTTGGCTGCCGCAGTTGCTGCAAGCTTTGGCAGGGGCATAGGTGGTACCGCAATAGTGGCAGTGCAGTTTAGCCGTGCTTTTGTGATAGTTTAGGCTTACATCACAATGTTTGCACTTGGGTATCCAGCCACAGCTATTGCACACCTGGTAGGGTGTGTAGCCACGGCGGTTTAAAAAAACGATGATCTGCTTTTTGGCCGCCAAGGTTTCCTCAATGGCTTGTAGCAGCGGGGGCGAAATAATGATCCGCTCGCCATCTGTAGCAGGTATTCTTTTTAAATCAATAAGGTCTATGCGCGGCAGCTCTAGCCCACCAAAGCGCTCGTTTAAGCCCACCAGCGCATACTTGCCGCTAGTGGCGTTATAGTAGGTTTCCACGCTTGGGGTGGCACTGCCCAACAGCACATTGGCCTTGCACAAAAGCCCATAGTACACGGCTGCATCCCGAGCATGGTAGCGTGGCGATGGGTCATGCTGCTTGTAGCTGCCGTCGTGCTCTTCGTCGGCAATAATGAGTCCTAAATTCCCAAAGGGCAAAAACAAGGCCGACCGGGCGCCCACCACTACTTGTACCTCGCCACTTTTTATTTTGTTCCACAGCTCCAACCGTTCCGAAGGGTTGAACTTAGAGTGGTAAACAGCCACATGGCCGCCCAAATGCTGCCGCAGCTTGCGTATAATTTGTGCTGTAAGGGCAATTTCGGGAAGCAAAAAAAGACACTGCTTGCCCTGGCGCACCATAGCCGCCATTAAGTGGATGTAAACCATGGTTTTGCCGCTGCCGGTAACACCATGCAACAAACATACCTTTTGGGCTGCAAAAGCGGCTTCTACCTGCTGCAACGCCAACTGCTGGGCGTGGCTCAATTCAAAATTTAAGCTGATGTGGCGAGGCAGCAGCGGTAGCCTATCGACGGCGCGCTTTTCAAGCAGCAGTACCTGCTTATCCACCAACCCATCCAAAACGCTGGCTGTAGCACCGCTTTTTTTAAGCAATTCGGCCTTGGCAACCTGGCCTTTTGTTTTCTGAAAGTGCAAAAATGTCAGCAGCAAATCCAATTGCTTTGGCGCTTTGCTCCAACTGTTTATAAGGCTTTCGAGTGCTGCTTCGGCTTGGTATTGCGGGCTTAAATGAACATAGGTTTCTTTTTTCTCCTTGTACGTTTCGCTTAGGTTTTCCCACACAAAACAAACCTGCTTCTCCAAAAGGCGCTTTACAATCGGCATCACGTGGGTCGTATCGAGTATCTTCTGAATTTCGCCCAACTTCAGCTCTTGCTTTATCTCTAATGCCTCTGCCACCAAGTATTCACGATCGCTAAGGGTGGTAAGTTCAATGCCATGATCGGGATTAAACTGCACAATGCTCTCGCTGCTGAGTTTGAGATGAATGGGCAGGGCAGCTATCATAATTTCACCTTCGCTGCACAAATAGTACTCCGCTATCCAAGCCCAAAGCTGTAGCTGTTGTGGAAAAAGTACCGGTTCATCATCTAGCAGGCCTAAAATGGGCTTTACTTCTGCAAAGTTTGGCTTTTGTTGATGTATGCGCTTCACAATACCTGCGTATCGCTTGCTGGGCCCTACCTGCACCTCTACCCTACAACCCGGTCTTACCAACTCCAACCATGCTTGCGGCAAGGCCCAGGTTAGTGTTTTGGGCAGGTACAAAGGCACAATTACATCGGCATAGTGGGTGTAGGTGTCGTACGGTAGCAGTGTTGGTGCGTTTGACATAATAGCGTGGCCAAAAATAAATGCCACACGAAGCTACAACATCGCCAACACAAATAGATGCCTTTCGCATTGGTTCGGCTTTTCAGGTTGCAGTGCCAATCTGTCTTCATTCAGCTTTTCCAAAACATCGGGCTTCGGGCTTGTTTCGCCATGCTTAAAAGCTCAATAAAAATTCGAACAGCGCACCAATTGACGCAGTATTTTTATCAACCATGGTGGTTTCGTTTTCAACCCAAAGCCACTTAATCCATATTAACCCCGCCTTAGTTTAACGACCTGCGCACCTAGCCATCCAGCCTCCAGCAACTTTTGGCTGGGCTCCCATCTGCCGCTCATCAACACTACGATTGCTTTAGTTTACAGCCCCCATCAATCGAATGCACTCGGCCCGGTAGCCATCGGGATCGAAGCTACTGGCGCCTTTTGCCAGCTGAATAATGTCTGCCAGCGCCTTGGCAGCTATCAAATCAGACTTTCGTAGGGTAAGCCCAAACCAAGCCACTGCTGCCGCAAACCTAAAATCTTCGGAAGCATTTTTAAGCCCGGTTGAATTGGCTGCCACAACCTGTACAAATTCGGTACTGATATTGGCGTCGGGCTGTTTGTAGCGAAATTTAATCGTTGCCAGTTCAGCTCCAGAATCGGTTGCAACCACCTTATTGCTGTACTTTAAATTGGGCAGCGCTGGGGCAAACGTGCTGGATACCCCCACAGGAATAATTTCGTAAAAGGCCGTAACTGTATGCCCAATGCCCATTTCGCCGGCATCAATTTTATCGTTTACAAAGTCTTCATCGTTCAGCTTCCTGTTTTCGTAACCAATAAGTCTGTACGCTTTCACCTGCGCCGGATTGAACTCAATTTGGAGCTTTACATCTTTGGCAACCGCAAACACGGTGCCTTTAAACTCCTTACCTAAAAAGCGGTTCGATTCCTGCATGTTATCGATGTAGGCATAGTTGCCATTTCCTTTATCGGCAAGGGTTTCGAGGCGGCCATCTTTATAATTGCCCATGCCAAAGCCAAGGCAGGTAAGAAAGATGCCCGTCCTTCTTTTTTCCTCAATTAAGCGTTGCAAATCGCCCTGGGCACTAATGCCCACGTTGAAATCGCCATCGGTGGCCAGCACTACTCTATTGTTACCACCGGTTATAAAGTTTTCGGCGGCTGATTTATAGGCCAGTTCAATACCCTCACCGCCTGCCGTGCTGCCACCGGCATTTAGCTTGTTCAACGCATCCATTATGGTAGCTTTATCTTGTCCGCTAGTGGGTGGCAATACCAGCCCGGCTGCGCCCGCATACACTACTATGGAAACCTTGTCTTGCTGGCGCAACTGATCTACCAGCACTTTCATTGACGATTTAAGTAGGGGCAACTTGTTGGGTTCGTTCATAGAACCTGATACATCCAACAAAAAAACGATGTTGCTTGGCGGCAGTTCTTCCAAAGGAATATCTTTTGCCTTTAGGGCTATGCGCAGCAGCTTATGGGCCTTGTTCCACGGGGCGTCGCTGAGCTCTGTTTGTGCAGCAAATGGCCTATCGCCGGTTGGCAATGCATATTGATACTTGAAAAAATTAATCATTTCTTCCACCCGCACCGCATCTGCAGGCACCTTTTCGCCAGCATTGAGGTAGCGGCGAATGTTGGTGTAGGAAGCATTGTCCACATCAATGCTAAAGGTGGATAAAGGCGATACCTGCGGACTGGTAAAGGGATTTTCTACCAGTGGGTTGTACTCCTCAGCCGTTGCCTGGGGGGGCAATGGCGGGTCCATTTTTATGCCTGAATGCAACAATTGTGCATTAAACCTGCGCAGCTTAGCCACTTCTTTTTTGGTTAATTTTTTTGTGGTAATTATTACCACGCCATGGCTTGCCCTGCTACCATAAAGGGCTGTGGCCGATGCATCTTTAAGTACTTCAATCTTACTAATGGCGCTTGGGGCAAGCTGCTTTAAAATTTTACCGCTAGCGATCTTACCATTTATCACATACAACGGTTCATTTTCAGCCTGCAAGGTTGCATTTCCACGTATTCTAACTTCCGTAGCAGATCCAGGCGCCTCCGGTTTCCGGAGAAAGCCTTCTCGCCTTCCGGTTGGACGCCCACTCACCTGCACGCCAGCCACACGCCCTTGTAACCTTTGGGACGCATCTTGAACTTGCAAATTGGGTGCTAATTGCCTAGGATTGGTAGTGATGGAAGTACCCGTGGTTTGTTTTTTAGCCGAAAACCCATAACCCAAAACGACCACCTCACTCAACCTGTTGCTGGTTGGTGCAAGCGCAATGCTAAGGTTTTGCTGTTTGTTTGGCTGTACGCTTTTTGTCTCAAATCCAATGGCCTGCACCGCCAGCCAATCGCCGCTACCCACTTTTAGCATAAAAGCACCGCTGCTATCGGCCGCTACGCCCCTATTTCCGCCATTTATAAGTATAGAAGCGCCAGCTATCGGCATTCCCAAGGTATCGGTTACCAAGCCTTTTACCCATTGGTTGCGGCTTGCTGCGGCATTTGCCTTGTTAGTCGCATGGCCAGGTACCACAGTAGCTTTTGCAGCGGGGACAGTGGCGTTAGTAGGCCTGCTGGCCGCAACAGTTTTTGGTACCGCCGCTTGCGGCAATGCTGGCCGCTCTTTGGTGGCTACAGGCTTTGGTAAGGGCACCGCTTTTGCAGCCAGTGTTGGCGCATCTGCTTTTCGGGCTTGGTAAATGCCTACACCCAGCAGCAACACGGCCATAAGCGATGCTGCCATGGCCAGCCAGCGCTTAGGGTACAGGGCAATTGCTTTACGATTTTCTTTTTTGCCCAGACGGGTTTCAACCCTGTCCCAAACCGCTTCAAAGCCTTCAAAACGATGCTGCTCTACATCGGTGGCGGCTTGTTTAAACTGTTCTAAAAATTTATCTTGCTTGTTCATGGCGTTTGTACGATTGGTCATAAAATTTAAATACCAGTTCCTGTAGTTTTTTTCGGGAAAAATTCAGCTGCGATTTCGACGTGCCTTCGGAAATGCCAAGCAGGCTGGCTATTTCCTTGTGCGCATAGCCTTCAATGGCATACAGGTTAAAAACCGTTCGGCAACCATCCGGCAATTGTTCCAACAGCTTCATTAGGTCTTCAGCGTCCATGGGCGCATCAATAGAAGTGTCGGCTTGGTTATCTGCCCGGTCATCATCCACATAAATACCGAAGCTGGTTTGCTTTTTAAGCTGCGCAAGACATTGGTTAACAGCAATGCGCCTTGCCCATCCTTCAAAAGCCTCCGCTGCCTTAAGTTGTTCTATTTTTGTAAAGACAATAAAAAAAGTATCGGCCAATACTTCCTCTATATCGTGCTGGCTTGGCAAGTAGCGCTTGCAAGTTTGGTAAAGCTTGGGGGCCAGCCGCTCGTAAAGCACGCGTTGCGCCTGCCGCTGTTGCTTTTTACACGCTTGTATCAGTTGTTCGTCGGTCAAAATATGGTTGCTTTATTACTAAGAGTGAAAATGGCACCAAAAGGTTGGAACAGATATTTTTTTTACCCACAGTGCGGCCCTTTGGGTAAGATGATGGCAGCGGATGAAGGGCTTGGGGGGGCGCCGACTTTTTTTTTACAACAGCGTAAACAGGGTGGATGAGGTTTGCGGAGTGTGGGGGTTAAAGAAAACGGGGTGGCTAAACGTTTGGGCGAGGTGCGCTTTGTGCCAGGAAGATTTTAGGAATTTAGAGGCAGCAGCCCCAAATAAAAACCGCCACTCCGAAAAGAGAGCTGCTGTTTTTATCCACGCTGAAACACCGCAAATGAGAAATGCTGTTGGCTTTTAAATAAAAAACGAATATTTGAGGTTCAAACGGTTTGATGAACTTATGGTTGAGCTTCAAAAGCCAGACATTTCGACTCAACTATAAAAAATCAAACTCTGTCTTGCACGCAAAAAAAACATCATGAAATCAACGTTTACGCTTTTAGCCAGCCTCCTGTTTACATTGGCCATGGGCCAAAAAAAGCCACTACCGGTGGCAACCCCCGCAACCACGGGATACGACTCTGCCATTATGAAAGGCATTAACTTTAGGCTGATTGGCCCTTTTAGAGGTGGCCGAAGTGCAGCGGTGGCAGGCAGCTACAAGCAAAAAAACACGTTCTATTTTGGCGGCACCGGCGGCGGCGTATGGAAAACCACCGATGGTGGAAGCAACTGGAAAAACATAAGCGATAAATATTTTGGCGGCAGCATAGGTGCCGTGGCCGTGGCCCCTAGCGATGAAAGTGTGCTTTATGTGGGCGAGGGCGAGGGCAGCATGCGCGGCAATGTAAGCGAGGGGCTGGGCGGCATGTGGCGCAGCACGGATGCAGGTAAAACCTGGCAAAATTTGGGTCTCAAAGATGCCCGCCACATTATTCGCATTGTTATTCACCCCAAAAACCCCGATTGCGTTTGGGTGGCAGCCATGGGCCACTTGTTTGGCCCCAATACCGAACGCGGCGTGTACAAAACCACCGATGGCGGTAAAACCTGGCAGCGTACCCTTTACATTAACGATCAAACCGGCGCAAGCGATTTGGTAATGGAACCCGGCAATCCCCAAGTGCTGTATGCCGGCACCTGGCGGCTGCTGCGTACACCCCATAGCCTAGAAAGCGGCGGCGTGGGTAGCGGGCTTTGGAAAAGCACTGATGGCGGCAACACGTGGAACAATATTACGGCCAACAAAGGTTTGCCCAAAGGCACATGGGGCATTGTGGGTGTGGCAGTAGCACCTGGCAATACCGATAGAATTTATGCCATTATTGAAGCCGAAAAAGGAGGCCTTTACACCAGCAACGACGGAGGTGAAACCTGGACCTTGGCCAGCAGCGACAACAATATACGGCAGCGCGCCTGGTACTACACCAAGGTGTTTGTAGATCCCCAAAACGAAAACCTAGTGTATGCCCCCAATGTGGGCTTTATGGTAAGCCGCGATGGCGGCAAAACCTTTGGCAGCCTGCGCACCCCACACGGCGACCACCACGACCTGTGGATTGACCCTGAAGACGGAAAAAGAATGGTAGTAGCCGATGATGGTGGCGCCCAGGTGAGTTTTGATGGTGGTGCAAACTGGAGTACTTACATGAACCAACCAACGGTACAGGTTTACCGAATCAGCACCGACAATGCGTTTCCCTACCGCATTTTGGGCGGACAACAAGACAACAGCGCCTTTAGAATAAAAAGCCGCAGCTATGGTAGCAGCATTACCAATGCCGATTTGGAAGACGCTGCGGGCGCCGAAAGCGGCTATGTGGTGGCCGACCCCTTAAACCCCGAAATAACCTACGGCGGAAACTATATGGGTACGTTAGAAAGGCTAGACCACAAAACCGGTGAAAGCCGCTCCATAAACGTGTGGCCCATTGACAACATGGGTGCCGGAGCCGATGCCGCCAAATACCGCTTCCAATGGAACTATCCCATATTTTTTAGCCCGCACAACCCCAAGCGACTGTACGCAGCCGGCAATCACCTGTTTGTTACCGAGAACGAAGGCCAAAGCTGGAACATGATTAGCCCCGACCTTACCACCAACGATAAAGCCAAACAGGGACCCAGTGGCGGCCCCATTACCAAAGACAATACCAGCGTTGAATACTATTGTACGATTTTTACCGCAGCAGAAAGTAGCGTAGAAAAAGACTTGTTGTGGACCGGCAGCGACGATGGCCTGATACACATTAGCCGCGATGGCGGTAAAAACTGGGCCAACGTAACACCGCCGGGCTTGCCGTGGCAGGTAATGTGGAACTGCATAGAAACCCACCCTTCAAAACCCGGCACGGCCTACTTTGCCGGCACACGGTACAAACTAGACGACTACACACCCTACCTGTTTAAAACCAGCGACTACGGTAAAACCTGGCAAAAAATAGATGCAGGCATCAACCGCATGCACTTTACCCGTGCCATTAGGGCCGATCGCAAACGCGACGGCCTGCTGTATGCCGGCACCGAGTTTGGGCTTTACGTTAGCTTTAATGATGGTAAAAACTGGCAGCCTTTCCAACAGAACTTACCTGTGGTGCCCATTACCGATTTGCACATCAAAAACAACGACCTTATTGTGGGCACCCAAGGCCGCAGCATCTATGTGTTGGACGATCTAAGCGTGCTACAACAAAAACCAATGACGCCGCCTTTGGGAAATTTGCAGGCCTTTGTACCCGCCCCGGCTTACCGCATGGCTGGCAGCCCCGGCGGCGGCGGACGCGGAACTGAGCGTGCTGTGGGCGAAAATGCAAAAAAAGGTGTGGTAATACCATTCTACGTGGCCGCACTGGCAGACACCGTAAAAGCAAAAATTACCCTATTGGATGAGCGCAGCACTGTAATAAAAACTTTTGCTACAGGCACCAAGGAAAATAAATTAGAACTGGTAGCTGGCCTCAACCATTTTAACTGGGACCTCAACTATCCGGAAGCTGAAAAAGTGGATGACGCCGTTATATTGTGGAACCGCGCCCGCATGGTGCCAGTAGCGCCGCCTGGGCAGTACACTGCTAAAATTGAAGTGGGCAAAGACTCAGCAATGGTACCCTTCACCATTATACCCGACCCCAACTACAACATTAGCATAGCCGACTACCAAGCGCAATTTGCTTTTCTTAGCAAAGCCCGCGATAAATTTAGTGCTACCATGTTAGCACAGAAAACGATAGCCGATTTGCGCAATCAAATGAGCGACTATACCGAAAGACTGGGTAAAGATTGCCCCAAAGATGTAACCACGCTGATTGACTCGATAAAGAAAAAACTAACCACGGTGGAGGAAGCATTGCACCAAACCAAGGCAAAAAGCGGGCAAGACGTGCTAAACTACCCCATTAAACTTGACGACAAACTGAGCAGCGTGTATAGGGTGGCGGCGGCAGGCGTTTCCGCACCCAGTAAGCAAGTACTGGAAGCCTACGAGGTGGTGGCTACTGCAATTGATGCGGAGCTTAACAACCTAAAGGCCATAGAAACCAACGAGTTGCAAGCCTTAAATGCACTAATTCACCAGAAAAAACTGCCCATAATAGCCGTGAAGCCACCCGCCAAGCGATAGCAAAGCCGCTATGGTTGCATTGGGATGGAAACGGGTAGAATTAAAAGGCTGGCTGCGCTTTCATGGCCATAATGCTTTTCGAACGGCCATTAATGACCATAAAAAATTGGGCTTGAAAATGCATGCCAAGTTCTGAACGGCAATACTTAGAAGAAACGTCCGGAGGAAAACTTAGGCCGAAAGGTTGCGCCGTAACGAGCCTTTTGTAAAAATGCAGTTTTAAACCTGAGTAGCTACTTATGCCTAAACCAGCAATCGCTGCGCTGGGTCTCGTAGCCTTTAAACACGGTATTTACTGGGCTACCGTGCAGCACATGGCCATTGTAGCGTGTTCGTACCAGGTAGTTAAACATCCCCATATCGCCGGTAAAGGCCGTATTGTTGTGGCCATTAAAGCGGGCGTGCAGCGCCCAAAGCGCCTCCACAAAAGGCAACATTACCGCTGCCGAACCACCAATGATGCCGCAATTTAGCAAGGGCAAATGGGCAAAATCGGCTTCAAAACGAGCGTAATCGGGTACGGCTTGCCTAAAAAAAGTACCATGGTCCAGCATCCAATCGTTTTGCAACGGCTTAGGTTCGTCGCCACAAAAAACCGACTGGGGATTACTCAAAAATAAAGGCTGCACAAAAGGATTGTTTAGCACCACCACATCCGACACATCGGTAAAAAAAACCGCCTCTACCGGTGTAGGCCATGAGCGCAGCAGCTGTTCATAAAGGCCATAGCGATACACATTGGGACTAAAGGCTGCTGCGTGCTGCACCCGCCGAAAAAGCAGGTGCTTGCTTTGGTGCTTTCGAATAGTTTTGGGGCTAAAGCCGTTGTGTAAGAGTACAGCGGTTAGTCCCATGGATGCAATAGAATCCGCCCAAGCTTGAACCAATCCAAAATCATCGTTGGGTAGGGTGTGCTGCCTGTTTACATCAAACACGCCAGTAATATGACAACCAATAATAAGGT
>RDXD01000327.1 GCA_004292575.1 Bacteroidota bacterium | reverse complement strand
TTACGCAACAGTGTGTACTGCAACTCTAGTGGCAGCTGTAGAATTTGACATTCTGCTTCTATTTTCTTCATGGCCACCTGCGCCCAATAAGAACCCGGCTTTAGGTAATACTCGCCAGGAGCAGCAGCGTAAGCGGCGGGCGTCCAAACTGCTGAGGCCTGCAGGCTAAAGCGGGCTCCAAGGGCATACCTAAGCCCAACACCATAGCCCATGGCTGGCCGTCCCCAGCTGCCGCGGGTTGTGGCCGCCAAAGCCGGGTTTAGCCAGGCCGAAGCGTACAGGCCACGGTTGCCGGGGTTGGCTTTGCTGCGTGGTGAAGTGCCGGTGCCAGGCTTACTTGAGTCCGGCTGGCTTGTTGTAAAATCCATGGGTGTTGCGGGCAAATCGGCGGCAGAACTGGGCTGCAACGGCGTTAGTTTTGCTGCTTCAAAACGCTGTTCTTGTTGCATTTGCGCTTGCGTTTGAGCTTGTATTTGCGCTTGCGTTTGCGTTTGTGTTTGTGTTTGCGTTTGTGTTTGCGTTTGTGTTTGCGTTTGTGTTTGAGCTTGCGTTTGCGTTTGCGCTTGTATTTGAGCTTGCGCTTGCGTTTGCGTTCGTTTTTGTGTTGGGGCCGGGTTGTACGGCAATTGGTCTTCTGTGGAACTGGCGGTCTGCGTCGGCCCAATCGTGCTTTCTGCTAGATTACTTTGGGCCGTTTTATACTGCGCTTGGCGCTTTACCTGCTGCCCTTCACGGTAAGTCTTTTTTGCCATCTCACT
Organism: Bacteroidota bacterium; assembly: GCA_004292575.1. GTDB lineage: Bacteria > Bacteroidota > Bacteroidia > Chitinophagales > Chitinophagaceae > Phnomibacter. The sequence continues at coordinate 3,340 of RDXD01000327.1, read as the reverse complement.
TGATTGCGCCGCATAATCTTCCGTATTGCCCAACTTGGCTTGTCTGGCTTTTTTAACCCGGCCGAGTTGTGGCTCGGCCGTGTTGGCCGTGGATTCTTCCCTGCCTGTACTGGGTGCAATTGGCGCACGATTTTCCTTGGCTTTGGCCTCTGCGGCAGATGGATTGGACCCACGATGGGCTTGCGCTTTTGGCAGTTGGTGTGGGCTTTGTGCGGGGGCGGGCGAAGTGGATGCTGTGTGTAAATTGTGATGGCTCTGCATTAATAAAAATACAATGCCCACCACCATAAACGCATCGGCCAGCCGCCACCAAATGGGCGGTATGCGACGGCGTTTCTCGGCAGCGTCTAAAAGTTTTTCCATACGCACCCATGCCACCTCCTCGCCGCCACCCACAGGTTGCTCAGCAGCTTGCCGCAGTCGCTCCTCAATGGTGTCAAATGAATTGATTTGCATAATGTTCTGTTTTTTGCTCGCTCAGTATCATTTTCTGTAAATTCATTTTTGCCTTTGCCAAATTCGATTTTGAGGTACCAATATTGATGCTGAGCAACTGACTAATTTCTTCGTGGCTAAATCCATCTATTACAAACAGATTGAAAACCATGCGATAGGCCGGCGACAACATTGCTACTAATCCCAACAAGTGTTTGTAAGATAATTGGGCCGAAGCAGCCTCGGCATCGGCTTGGGAGCCGGGCATCATTTCTAAATCGTCGCGCAGTTGGGGCTGGTGTCTTTGTTTGCGCAAATGATCAATGGCTGTATTAATAAAAATTCGCCGCATCCAGGCTTTTAGCGAAGCCTCTATACTGGGCTGACGGGCAGTAAAGCTTTCCAACTCTCTAAATATTTTCAAAAAGCCATCATTTAAAACACCCACTACATCGTCGTGACCACTGATATAACGCCCGCAAACAGCCATGGCATAGCCGTAAAAGTGCATGTAGAACCTTTGTTGACTAAGGCGATCGTTAGCCAAGCAGCCAGCAACAGTGGATTGCAATAAAGATTCTGGAATAATAATCACGGCCATGCTTGTTTCCTATACGAAAGTTAAGGTGCTTAGGTTGCCCCAAGCACACAAACTTTAAAGCGTGGCAAGAAAATGGCTGCAAATGACGGCCGGCTGCCGTTTTGAGCAAACCCGAACCATGCGGGTGCGGGGAAGTTTAGCGGTTGATGGCATGGCAAAGCCGCAAACTTCCAATGATTAAAACAGGCTGAAATATGCCTTGCTACTACAAAGCAATGCCCACGCATACCAACCAGTGGGTGAAACTTAGAAGCAAACCAAACAGCATTGGCTGGCATTTTTAGCTACAAGCGCTGCCGCGTTAAACGGTAATGGCTGCCAATACGGCTGCTTTTACATCGGTTAAAGCCATGCGCTGCTGGGTCATTGTATCGCGGTAGCGGATGGTAACGGTTCCATCTTCTTTGGTTTGATGGTCGATGGTAACACAAAACGGCGTACCTAAGGCATCCATCCGGCGGTAGCGTTTTCCAATGGTATCTTTTTCTTCGTAAAAACAGTGGAAGGCGGTTTTGCAGCTATCCATGAGTTGCCGGGCCAATTCCGGGAGGCCGTCTTTTTTGGTAAGTGGTAAAACAGCCAGTTTTATAGGTGCCAAATTAGCGGGCAACCGAAGCACAACACGGCTGTCGGGGCTACCATCCTCCTTGGTCCAACTTTCTTCGGCATAAGCATGCGAAAGCGTTGCCAGCACCAAGCGGTCGAGTCCCACACTGGTTTCCACCACAAAGGGTACATAGTTTTGATTAATCTCGGTATCAAAATACTGCTGCTTCTTCTTGCTAAACTCTTGATGTCGGCCCAAGTCATAGTCGGTACGGCTGTGTATGCCTTCCAACTCTTTAAAACCAAAGGGAAATTCAAACTCAATGTCCACTGCGGCATCGGCATAGTGGGCCAATTTTACATGGTCGTGAAATTTAAGCCGGTCTTCTGGAAATCCCATCACATCAATATGCCATTGCCGACGTTGGGCTTTCCAGTGCTGGTACCACTCTTTTTGGGTGCCAGGACGCACAAAAAATTGCATTTCCATTTGCTCAAACTCGCGCATACGGAAAATAAACTGGCGGGCTACTATTTCGTTTCTAAATGCTTTGCCGGTTTGGGCAATCCCAAACGGAATTTTGAGACGGCCACTTTTTTGCACATTTAAAAAATTTACAAAAATTCCCTGTGCTGTTTCGGGGCGCAGGTAAATGGTACTGGCCTCCTCGGCCACGCTACCCAACTCGGTGCTAAACATAAGGTTAAACTGGCGCACATCCGTCCAGTTGGCGGTGCCGCTAGTGCCGCATACCATCTTATTGTCCACAATTAGCGTTTTGATGCCGTTCAAATCGTCGGCGGCCAGCAATTTTTCCATTTCTGCCAATATTGAAGCGGCCAAATCTGCCTTGCCCTCGGCTTGCAGTTTTTCGGCGTGTGCTTCAATAAGGTGGTCAACCCTGTAGCGCTTATTGCTGTCCTTATTGTCAATCATGGGGTCGCTAAAGCTATCCACGTGGCCGCTTGCTTTCCAGGTGGTGGGGTGCATAAAAATGGCAGCATCAATGCCCACAATGTTGTCGTTAAGCTGAGTCATTGATTTCCACCAAGCATCGCGAATGTTCTTTTTTAACTGTGCCCCATTTTGGCCATAGTCGTACACGGCGGCTAGGCCATCATAGATATCGCTGCTCTGAAAAATAAAGCCGTAAGCGGCTGCATGGCCAATAAGGTTCTGGAAGGTATGGGGAGCGTAAGGCATATTAAAAATTACTAACGATGTTTATAAAAATGGGCATTGGTGTTTTCAGGTACAGCAGGTGGGTGTTGTGGCCAAGACCATACAACAACCCTTGCCGTAAGTGGAGCACAGGATTAATTGGGCGGCAAATATAACGGCAACAGCACATTAGCAGGGGCCTTTACACGACTTTAGGATTTAAATGTAGTGGCGCAAGCCTGTTTACGACATAAAAAAAATGGCCGCAAGCACTTAGTTTTATGGCCACTAATCTCACCCTTTTTTGCCATGCCCTATTTAGACCCCAAAAACGATGTAACTTTTAAAAAAGTTTTTGCTGAGCATCCGGTTGTGCTCACCAGTTTTTTGAATGCGCTGTTGCCTTTGCCAAATGGGCAACAAATAACAGAGATTGAATATCTACCGACCGAAGTGCTACCCGTGCAGCCAAAATACAAGAATACGATTGTGGACATACGCTGCGTGGATAACACGGGCAGGCATTTTTTGGTAGAAATGCAGATGCTGTGGACGCCGTTGTTTGAAACCCGCGTTTTGTACAACGCCAGCAAAGC
>RDXD01000401.1 GCA_004292575.1 Bacteroidota bacterium | reverse complement strand
GCCCTCAAGGCGGTGGTGGTGGTTACCGTGGTGGTCAAGGCGGTGGCGGTGGCTACCGTGGTGGCGACAGCGGCGGCGGCTACGGCGGCGGCGGACGCAGCAGGTACTAAACGAAACACGCATCTTTCGGTTCCCATATATCGCTACGTTATTTGGTTCAATCGTAAAGTAAAACAGCGAACTCAACCTCGGCAATTGCCGGGGTTTTTTTATTTTATGCCTTTTCAGCGCTAAATGCGGCGCTGTTTTTTCGCCAGTTGGCATGGTTGCATAGCCCAAACCTTCCTTCATCCCAAATTTTGCCATTGGCCTTTTAAAGCCAGCCATTCCTCACCAAAAACAAAGGCACAGCGCTAAAACCATTGCGCCGCCCAACTGCTTCACGTCAACCAAGCACAGTCAGGCATTCCCTTTTTTTTAAAACGCAAAAGCGGCAGCAACACAGGCACTTGTTTTGCTTTTCACCACAACCCAATTTATAACCACACCATCCCAAAAGTCGATTCAGGCGCAGTTTGTTATCGCATTTGGTCAGCATCCTCTCATGGGTTTTTCCTCTAGCCCTTACTCGTTACCACCAAAGCCAATTGCACAGCAGGCCCAACGAAACGGGTGCGCCAACACGCCATCCACTGCGCCCTGCTAAACCCCTGTAGCGGCATCAGCACTATTTATGCCAGTGTTATCAGTTTTAGCGGTTTTCCAAATACCCATTTAAAGCATTAGGACGCCCCACGCAGTGCGTACAAGGGCGGCAAGGCATACCGGGTTGTTTTTTTCTTCAAGCAATTGTTGCCCAGCAAAAGCTGAGTTTCAAAGTCTTACCATAAACACCCACCAAAGTACATTATATTAAAAAATAATTAATGTATTAATTTCAATCAGGCTGGTCAAATATTTTCGCTCTTTATAGCCGATGGATATTATTTTTTATAGAAATGCACAATAATCGAGGCGTTTTCCTTAAAATTGCACAAAAATATTTCTCTCACATAGCAAAGTAACCCAAAAGTATGGCAGCATCTAAATTAGAGTACGTATGGCTCGATGGCTACAAGCCCACGCAAAGCCTGCGCAGCAAAACCAAAGTAGAGCACAATTTTAGCGGCAAACTCGAAGATTGCCCTATGTGGAGCTTCGATGGCTCCAGCACCGAGCAGGCCACGGGTGGCAAGTCCGATTGTTTGTTAAAACCCGTTTTCTTGATACCTGACCCGCAGCGCAAAAACGCCTTTCTGGTAATGTGCGAGGTGCTAAATGCTGACGGTACAGCCCACGAAACCAATGGTCGCGCCCTCATTGAAGACGACGACAACGATTTTTGGTTCGGTTTTGAGCAAGAATACTTTTTGTGGAACCCCGAAACCAACAAGCCGCTGGGCTTTCCCGCAGGCGGTTTTCCAGCACCCCAAGGTCCCTACTACTGCTCGGTGGGCGCCCACAACGCTTATGGCCGCGAAATTATTGAAGAGCACTTGGACGTGTGCCTCGAAGCCGGCCTAAACGTAGAAGGCATAAACGCCGAGGTGGCCGCAGGCCAATGGGAGTTTCAAATATTTGCAAAAGGTGCCAAAGAAGCTGGCGACCAAATTTGGCTGGGCCGCTATTTGCTAGAGCGCATTGGCGAAAAATATGGTGTAGCCATCAACTATCATTGCAAGCCCTTGGGCAACCTCGATTGGAACGGCAGTGGCATGCACGCCAACTTTAGCAACACCCTGCTGCGCACCGCCGGCAGCAAAGAAATTTTCGACAAGGTGTGCGAAGCTTTCCGCCCCGTTGTAAAAGAGCACATAGAAGTGTATGGTGCCGACAACCACCTGCGCCTCACCGGCAAGCACGAAACCGCCAGCATTCACGATTTTAGCTATGGCGTTAGCGACCGCGGTGCCTCCATTCGTGTGCCGGTTCAAGTACCCAAGTGGGGCTGGAAAGGCTACCTCGAAGATCGCCGCCCCAATTCGGCTGCCGATCCGTACAAAGTGGCCGCCCGTATTATTAAAACGGTTAAAGCCGTTACCGCATAGTTGTTTTTGTTTTTAGTAAGGCAAACACCCTCTTCCACCCACAGTGGAGAGGGTTTTTTGTGGCCATGTGCCGCATACCAATATTGGGCCTCAGTGCCGCACCTTTCGGGGTGCGCTGCGCTTCGCCTTTCAGGGCCCACTCCCGCTGGTCGTGGCCCTTTAGGCGCGGCGGCCCCTGTGCCTTAGTTTGTCTATTGGGCCTGGCCCAGCTCCCAAAGCCAACACAAGCTTTGCCTTTTTTGGGTCAAGTGGGCAGGTTAGCATAATTTCTTTAACCTTTTTTTGGGTTTTCGGGCTAACTTGCGGCATCTTTTACATATTACAAAATTTCCGATTTCATGGATTCGCTTCGTTTTAAAGCCCTCGAAAAGCTTTCGTCCACCCAGCCGCCCGTGGCGGTGCCACTTACCCCAAAGGTTACCGCCATTTTTGCGCAAAACGTGTTTACGTTGGCCGTGGCCCGCTCTTTTTTAAGCGAAGAAGCCTACAAGAGCCTTTTGGCATCGGTTAAAAACGGCAAGCGTGTAGATAGGCTAATGGGCAATCAAATAGCCAATGGCATACGCGCCTGGGCCGAAAGCCGTGGCGTAACCCACTTTACCCATTGGTTTCAGCCACTTACCGGCACCACCGCCGAAAAACACGACAGCTTTTTTACCATTAAGGCCGATGGCACGCCCATTGAGCAATTTGAAGGCGATGCCCTTATACAACAAGAACCCGATGCCAGCAGCCTCCCCAGCGGCGGCCTACGTGCCACCTTTGAAGCCCGCGGCTATACCGCCTGGGACCCCAGCAGCCCGGCGTTTATTATTGAAATTGGCGAGGGCAAAACCCTATGCATACCCACCATATTTGTAAGCTACACGGGCGAAAGCCTCGATGCCAAAACCCCGCTGCTGCGCTCCATTGATGCGCTAAACAAAGCTGGGGTGGCGGTGGCGCAGTACTTTGATCGCAATGTAAGCCACATAACACCCACCCTGGGTTGGGAGCAAGAGTATTTTGTAATAGATGCCGGCCTGGCCAATGCCCGCCCCGATTTGGTACTGACCGGCCGCACCGTATTTGGCCACAACAGTGCCAAAAACCAACAACTGGAAGACCACTATTTTGGCAGCATACCCGAGCGGGTTTATGCCTTTATGCGCGACTTTGAAGAAGAAAGCTACAAGCTGGGCATACCCCTGCGTACCAGGCACAACGAGGTGGCACCCGCACAGTTTGAGTGTGCGCCCATTTACGAGGAAGCCAACCTGGCCGTAGATCACAATACGCTGCTGATGGACATTATGACCCGCGTGGCCAAGCGGCACAACCTAAAAGTGCTGCTTCACGAAAAGCCATTTGCCGGCATAAATGGAAGCGGCAAGCACAACAACTGGAGCATGAGTACCGATACCGGCGTTAACCTGCTGGCACCCGGGCGCACCCCCAAAACCAACCTCATGTTCCTTACGTTTTTTGTAAACGTTATAAAAGCCGTGCACGACTATGCCGATTTGTTGCGGGCCAGCATTGCCAGCGCTGGCAACGATCATCGCTTGGGTGCCAACGAGGCTCCACCGGCCATCATCAGTATTTTTATAGGCCAATACCTGGGCGAGGTATTGCAAGAAATAAAAAGCCGCGTAGGCGCCAATTTTAGCGAGCAAGATGAAATTTTGCTCAAGCTTGATATTCACAAAAACATACCCGAGCTATTACTCGACAATACCGATCGCAACCGCACCTCGCCCTTTGCCTTTACGGGCAACAAGTTTGAGTTTAGGGCCGTGGGTTCCGCAGCCAACTGCGCCACACCCATGACCATTTTAAACGCCATTATGGCCGCCACACTCGAGGCCTTTAAGCACGATGTGGATTTGCTAATTGAAAAAGGTGAAAAGAAGGAAGTGGCCATAATGGAAACCATAAAGGCCTACATTGTGAGCAGCGAAAAAATACTGTTTGAAGGCGATGGCTACAGCGAGGAGTGGTACAAAGAGGCCGAGCGCCGGCAGCTGCCCAATGTGCCCACCACACCGCTGGCTTTGGATGCCTATGTAACCGACAAAAGCAAGCGGCTGTTCGAAAATCTTGGCATATACAACCACAACGAACTGGAAGCGCGGCACGAGATAATGCTAGAAGATTACATAAAAAAAGTGCAGATAGAAAGCCGCATTATGGGCGAAATGTGCACCAGTTTTATATTGCCCTCGGCCATTAAATATCAGAATATACTCATTGCCAACATTTCAGGTTTGCGCCAGCTGGGCTTGGCCCCCGAGAGCTATGCCAATCAGCAAGCCATCCTCGAAAAAATTAGCATGCACATCAGCCAGTCGGCACACTTGGTAGAGCAAATGATTGAGGCCCGAAAATTGTGCAATGTCATTACCCAATCACGCCAGAAGGCCATTGCCTATTGCGAAAAGGTAAAGGCCCCGTTTTTCGAGCAAATACGCTACCACGTGGACAAGCTGGAAATTTTGGTGGACGATCAGTATTGGCTACTGCCTAAATACCGAGAGATGTTGTTCTTACGGTAATGGAGAAACATGACTTTGGTACAGCAGTAGAATTTAAAGCGGGAGCAAGCGTTGTGTACGAAGCGATTGCATTTATTCTGCGTATTTGTTTAGTAGTGCTGCCACGCCCAAACTGCAAGGTTTGGCTTGGCAGCATTTTCGCTTTTGTACCATCCCAGTTGTTGCACGGTTACTCAATATTGCACGTAAAACGGGTACCGCCCGTGCATCAGCATGGGGGTATTCAAATGGTCGATTTTTTGAGCTTTAAAATGCTGCTGTTGTTTTTTTTGCCCTTGCAACCCCTGTTTACCGGCGCATTTATGGGTTTGGTTTGTAAGCTGTATTGGGTGTAGGCCCCAGCGCCTTGTTGGTTTTTAGCCATTGCATAAGCATTGCCTTTAGGCTGGCCAGTTTAGCGGTCTGTTGTGTGGCCAAATTGTTTTGCTCGCCCACATCGTGCTTTAGATCGTAGAGTTCCGCCAATTGGTCCTCGTAGTTGTAAATCAGCTTCCAGTTGCCCAGGCGTATGGCCGCAGCGGGCCGGCCGCCCTGGTTGCTGTAGTGTGGATAATGCCAAAACAGGGGGCGGTTTTTGGTTGTATTTTTTTTAGTGCGGGCTTGCAAAATGTCGTCACCGTCTAAGGCAGCGGGCTTTTTATAGGTTTTATCGGCTGCCTTAGCCACGGTTGGAAATATATCGGCCAATGTTATGGGCATGTCCGCTGTAACAGTTTGGGCCAATTTCCCCTTCCAATAGAGAATAAATGGAACCCTAATGCCACCTTCATACAACCAACCTTTGCCCGCACGCAGGGGGCCATTGGCGGTGGGGCTGCCCTCAGCGGTGCTAAGGCCACCGTTATCGGAAGTAAAAATTACAATGGTATTGTCATCAATGCCCAAGGCTTTTAGTTTGCGCATTATTTTACCCACGTTGTCGTCCATATTTTCTACCATGGCTGCGTAGACAGCATTTTCCTGCACTGTACGGCGTTGCCAGCCGCTTTCGGCTTCCATCCATGGCTCGTCTTTTACAAATGTGCTTTGCGGGTGCTGTGGCATGGCGGCGCGCTTCAGTAGGTACTTGTCTATAAGGCTGCGCGGCGCCTGCAATGGATTGTGCACCGCATACATGGAATATAGTAGCAGAAAAGGCCTGTTTTTGTTGGTGTCTATAAAGTTTAGGCAGGCATCGGTCAGTCGGTTGGTCAGGTATTCTCCCGGTGGGCCATCGGTTATTTGTGGGTTTTTGTAGGGTGTAAAGTAGCCACCCGTAGAATCGTTTATTCTGCCTGTGGGGCTGCCTTTGCCCCAGCCGCCAATATTGGTTGCAAAGCCTTGTTGCTCGGGCCAATAGGCTTTATCGTCGCCCAAGTGCCATTTGCCCGCAAAAAACGTGGTGTAGCCGTTGTGTTGCAGTTGCTCAGCCAGCGTGTTTTCTTGCAGCGCCAGCGCATTGGCCGTGGTGGCACCCAGCATTTTTTCGTAGGGTTTGGCATTGCCATTGGCGTGCCGCCCGGGTATCCAATCGGTAATGCCGGTTTTTACGGGCAGCTTGCCGGTAAGCAGGCTGGCGCGGGTAGGGCTGCACACGGGGCTTGTGGCGTAGGCTTGCGTAAAGTTGGTGCCGGCCTGTGTCAAAGCATTCAGGTTTGGAGTTTCGTAAAAGGTGCTGCCATTGCATTGTAGGTCGGCCCAGCCCAAATCGTCGGCCAAAATAATGATGACATTTGGCTTTTTGGCCAACGGTTGCGTGCTAACCTTTTGCGCTAAGCAAAACGTTAACAGCAGCATTATGGGTTGTTTCATGTGGTTCGTTTTGTTTTGTATCCAAATAGCTGCTGGTTCTTGCGGGTGTTGGTAATGGGCAAATATCCTGCTTTTTGCGTCGGCTAGTTTTACAAAAGAATCCTCTTGGTTGGGTTTGCTTCGCCCTTCGTTTCGTATCTTCATCCTTCTACCCCTATGTGGTTCAAATTCCTCCTTTTTCACACTCGGCTCAGCCTCTACCTCTGTGTTCCTCTTTTTCTTTGTATGCTGTCTGGTTCACAATCTTACCGGTCAATACTTCACAACCACTGCCCGCTACCGCTTTTTTTGATAGATCCTAACATAATCAATCAGGTATTGCGATGGTAGGCTGGTGTTTTGTAAGCTGCCGCCTTTGGTGCCACCCATGGCTAGGTTAAGCAGCACATAATGGGGCTGGCGAAAGGGGTTTTTACCATCGGTTTTGTTGATGGAATGCTGTAAATCAATTTCGTTTAGGAGTTGGCCATCCACAAAAATGCGCATGTAGTCTGTATCCCATTCTAGCGTCCAAATGTGAAACGCGTCTGCCCAGGCTTTCCCGCCCAACGAATCGAGGTGGCGGAAGGCGCCATCCCAAATGGCGCGGTGGCGTCCGGTATCGGCAATAGCAATATTTGCCAAAATACCGCCGTTGTAGTATTCCATCAGGTCAACTTCGCCGTTCGATGGCCATTCGCCATCAACCCCCAAGGTCCAAATGGCAGGCCACAAGCCGGTTTGTGCGTCAAGTTTTGCCCGCACTTCTAGTTTTCCAAACTTAAAAGCATGCGCCTTGTGCATTACCACGCTGGCTGAAGTGTACGTTATCAATGCATCACGGGTAGTCCAGTTTTTGCTATCCGGCTTGTAGTTAGGGTTTGGTTTTTCTTCTTTTTTTGCAGTTATTACAAGGTAGCCGCCAGCGCAGTGGGCATTTTCGGCTTGGTACCACTGTGCCTCTTGGTTGCGCTTAAAGCCATTTTCAAACCGCCATTTGGTAGTATCGGGCTGGCCTGTGTGGTTAAACTCATCTTGCCAAACCAGTTTGTAACCGTTTTGGCTTTTGGCCGGCAATTGGGCCCATAGCGTGTTGGATGCAAGCAAGGCAAAAAGCAGCAAAGTGCTGGCGTGGGGTGGTAGGGCATGGCAATACATGGTGTGAAAGTAACCGTTGAAGCTGAGCAACACTGGGGCTATGGCGGCACTTAAGGGGTTAAATAGGCCAATCCAAGTAATGGAAACCAAAACGGCTTGATGCCCAACAGCTCCAAGCAACTCTTTTTCAGCCAGCATCCGGTAGCCATGCCCCTCCGTTCTGCCCAATCACGAGCTCGTGGTAAGTGCATTCAAACGGCGTGGTGCGGCGTGCATTTGCGGTTAAGTGGTGTGTTTTGTGGTTTCGGCTATACTAAAGAAGGTTTGTAAATGGGTAGGGCATAAACTTACCGGCTTTGCGGCAGTGGGCCCGCTTTAAAGCAGGGTGCCAAAATAAATGGAGGTATAAGCTAGCAGGTTTGCGTAGTTAGCCTATCGGCTTGCTCAAATTGCTTGTTAAGGGTGCTTTTTCTAATAAAAATGGTCGATTTGACCCCTTTGCTGACTGGTTTTTTGTTATGGCTAGACGCCATGGGCAATAGTTTTACATTTATTCGCGATTGCCAAATGCCTGTGTTAGGCCATTGCCATTGCGCTAAACCAAAATAAGATTAATGCAAAAAAGCGTAAGCAGGGGCGGAAAACCAGCGCAGACTTTTCTGGCACCCCGATGGTTCTTTTTGGCCATGGCTATGGCGCTGAGTGTTGCAAGCTATGCCGCCGGCGATTCTGCCCAACGGCCCAACATCATCATTTTTTATGTGGACGATTTAGGCTACGGCGACTTGGGCTGTTATGGTGCTAAAATGGTGAAAACACCGTTTATAGATGGCTTGGCCAAAAAGGGTGTGCTGTTTACCGATGCGCACAGTGCTGCAGCCACCTGCACGCCCTCGCGGTACGCCATGCTTACTGGGGAGCATGCTTTTCGCAGCAATGCCGCCATATTGCCTGGCGATGCGCCGCTCATCATTCCCGTTTCCAAACCCACGCTAGCTTCCATGCTTAAAAAAGCGGGCTACACCACCGGCGTGGTTGGCAAGTGGCACTTGGGCCTGGGCAGCGGAAACGTAAACTGGAATGGCCTGGTAAAGCCCGGGCCACTCGAAATTGGGTTTGATTACAGTTTTTTGCTGCCTGCTACCGGCGATAGGGTTCCCTCGGTGTACGTGGAAAACCACCACGTGGTAAATGCAAGTGCCAGCGATCCCATTGCGGTGAGCTATGGAAAAAAGTTGTACGGCTACCCCAACGGGTTAGACAGTCCACAGCTGCTGCGCCAAAAAGCAGATACACAGCACTCCAACACAATTGTTAATGGCATTAGCCGTATTGGCTACATGTCGGGTGGTGCCGCGGCTTTGTGGCGCGACGAAGACTTTGCACAGGTGTTTTCCGACAAGGCCAATCGGTTCATCAGCGAAAGCAGCGGGCGGCCTTTTTTTCTGTTTTTTTCGTTTCACGACATCCATGTGCCGCGCCTGCCAGCCAGCCAGTTTGCCGGCAAAAGCCCAATGGGAGCTAGGGGCGATGTGTTAATGCAAATGGACTGGACAACGCAACAGGTGATGCGCCATTTGCGCAAGCTAAAATTACTCGAAAACACCATCGTGATTTTTACAAGCGACAACGGACCCGTTTTAGGAGATGGCTATGAGGACAAGGCCGTAGAGTTGGTGGGCAACCATCGACCAGCGGGCAAATGGAGCGGCGGTAAGTACAGTGCTTTTGAGGCCGGAACCCGTGTGCCGTTGATTGTATCCTGGCCCGGCAAAATAGCCAAAAAGCGGTCGGATGCGTTGGTGAGTCAAATTGACTTTTATCGCTCATTGGCTGGTGTAGTGGGTGTGCCGTTGGCTAACGAAGAAGCCATAGACAGCCAAAACCACTGGCGTGCCCTTTTAGGCAAAACTGATGTGGCCCGCGAATGGCTGTTGGAGGAATCTGCCACACTTGGGCTACGCCAGGGCCAGTGGAAATACATTGTGCCCATGCCCCCTGGAAAAGCAGCCCCGGCACGCTTGACCAATAAGGGTATTGAAACTGGGCTGAGCAAACAGCCCCAATTGTATAATTTGGCTACCGATGCGGCTGAGCGGATAAACCTGGCAACTGCCATGGCGGAGCTGGTGGTCAAAATGCAGGCGTATGTTGACGGCCTCATAAACAAACGCGTGGCAGAGAAATAGCGGATAGCGTTTAATTGTTTATTGCCAATGGGATTGCCTGTACATTGCCCCGGATAGTGAAAATGTGTGCATATGTTACGATTGCTTTGCTGTAGAGGTTTGGTGTTTTTTTTACTGTGGCTGCCATGCCAGCCGCTGCGGGCTCAGTCGGAGTTTTCTATTGATTTGCTTGATGTAAAAAAAGGCTTGCTCAGCAATTTTGTAACCAAAACGGTAAGCGACGACAAGCAGTTTAAATATTTTGCTACCGAGGCTGGCATTTCGCGCTACGATGGTTATGCCTTTAAGCACTACCGACCAACTGGCGATGGCGAGGGGCTTGCTACCGAAAACATAGAAACACTGTTTGCATCCAAATCGGGGTTTTTGTGGATTGGTACCAAAACAGGTGGCTTAAACAGACTAAACTTAAAAACGCAAAACATTGAAAGTTGGAACGATGTTTTTGTAAAGTTTACGGCGCGGCCGCTTCGGGTGGTATCGCTAGCGCAAGATTTGCGTGGCAACCTTTGGGTGGGTACCTGGAACATGGGTTGTTTCAAAGTAGATGTTGCGGCTCGAAAAGTGGTTGAGTACTTTCCATCTGCCAGCACCATTTTTAATATTATTTGCGATAGGGCCGGGGCCATTTGGTTTACCGATGCAAAAGACTTGTGCGTGTATAAAAACGAAAGCGGAACGCTACAGCGATATGCGCAAAGCTTTTACTTGTACAACATTTGCGAGGACACTGCTCGCAACCGCATCTGGTTTTCAGGCAATAGCGCAAGGGTGGTGAATTTGGCATATTTCGATAAAATTCTGGGGTTAGCCACACGTGTGCCGGTAAACTTTGAGGCAAGCTTTGTGGCATCAATGGCCATAGATCATAACATGCGGATATGGCTGGGTTCTTGGGGCGATGGCTTATTTATCAGCGACCCTTCGGTGTCTAGTTTTCAAAAAGTGAACACCACTGAGTTTGCTGGCTTTCCCCCCAATACCAATCATAAAGCCATCACCAATATTTATATCGATACGGTTGGCATTGCCTGGCTTTCCACCTCTTATGGCGGCGTATTGGTATTGTACCCCAACAAAGGATTTAAATTTATAGCCAACAACCTTGCCGCCCCGCAAAAGGATTACAATGTGCTTTCCATAAGCAGCCACCCTAAAAATGGGATGCTTGTAGGCAGCATTTCGCAGGGCTTGTTTGAGTTAGGTGCGCCTCAGCAGCCCATTTTTAAACAAAACACCTTGTTGGCAGCCAAACGCATAAAGCAGATTTACAAAAGTGATGCTTTACTTTTTGCTTCGGCTAACGAAGGATTGTTTGTGTTTCGCAAAGGGCTGGGCAGCACACCGGCACATTACTTTCCCACGGAGAAGGTAACTTCGGTTTGGGTGAGTACCAACAAGCTTCTTTGGGTGGGCACTCAGGACAACGGTTTGCACTGTATGCCATTCGACGGGGTTGCTGATACCGCCCACATTACATCTTACAACGAATTTGCAAAAGGTAGATTTCAAATTTTCAATAACCGCATCAATAAAATAATTGAAGATAAAAAGGGCAACCTTTGGGTAGCTACCCATGCCGGTGTTAACTGGTGGGATTCCGTTTCCGGCAAGTTTATAACCCACAAAGCCTTGTTTGGCAACCAATTTCCAGCCATCATTATAAACGATATGCTGCTGGCGGGAAAGTATATGTACTTGGCAACGCCCAACGGACTTTTTAAAATTGCAGTAGAGGCTGCTGGCAATGCAACACCCAAGCTACAGGTTATGGAGCACTATAGCGAAGCTGGTGCATTGGTAAATCAGTTTATATGTGCCTTGGAAGCAGACAAAAGCGGAAACATTTGGTTTTCGTCCATTACAGGCATTAGCAAGCTTAATACCCATAGCGGCTTGTTGCATCACTTTGGCAAACAAGAGGGGGTCCAGGTTAAGGCGTTTCACATAGCATCATCATACACCGATGGCAGCGGCACCATGTATTTTGGGGGCGATAATGGATTGGTTTTTTTTAATCCCGAATCGGTGGTTGCCAGCTACGGCACACCAAAGCTGGTCATTACAGGAATAAGTATAAACAACCAACCAATAGAGGTGGATGCGCAGGCCAAGAAAAACGCAATCCTTCTGCAGGCCATACAATACACCAAACGCATATCGCTGGGTTATAAATCTACCGATATAGCCGTTCAGTTTTCGGTCAATGATTTTTTGGGTACTGATAATGTGAGTTATGCTTACAAGCTTCAGCCTAACGATGCCGACTGGATTGTGCTGAATAAAAAGAACGAGTTGAGCTTCACGGGTTTGCCGGCTGGGAGTTACAAATTATCCATTAGAGCCAACCGCAATAGCCAGGGCTGGGGTGAGCCCACCGAAGTTTTGCTGCGCATTGCCTATCCGCCATGGCTGGCTTGGTACGCATGGCTTTGTTACGCGCTCTTGTGTGTGGGGTGTTTTATAGTTATCCGTAGGTTTAGGCTGCGCCAGCGCAAGCTGCAGACAGAACTGCAAAGGGTGCAGTTCGAAAAAGAAAAGGAGCATGAGATTAACGAGGCGAAAATCAACTTTTTCACCAATATTTCACACGAGTTTAGAACACCTCTTACGCTCATTTTAAGTCCCAGTACCGAATTATTGGACAGTGCCGATATGCCGCAGGGTCAATTGAAGAAGATTGGGTTGATAAAGTCAAACGCTCAGAAGTTGCTTCGGCTTGTAAACCAGTTGCTCGATTTTAAAAAGTCGGAGCAGGGTTTGCTGGCGCTGCGCACCGCCCCCGAAAACATAAACGCCCTTTTGGCCAAGCTGGTGGCTGATTTTGAGCCTGCAGCGCGGGCCAAAAACATTGCCTTGGCGCTGGAGAGCAGTGTGGAAGAACTGCATATTGAACTAGACAAGGTGCAAATGGAGATGGCCATCAACAATTTGCTGAGCAATGCCATAAAGTTTACTCCGGCGCAGGGCAAAGTGGTGGTAGCCTTAAAGGCTGGCACCAATGAGGTAACTGTTCATGTGCGGGATAACGGCATTGGTATTGAACCTGCGCATCTAGAAAAAATCTTCAACCGTTTTTATCAGGTACCCGATGCCGGTGGACCCATGGGGGGGAGTGGTATTGGGCTTGCCTTTGCAAAAAACATTGTAGAACTACACCAGGGCCGCCTTGTGGTTAGCAGCCAGCCCCGCTTGGGCACACAGTTTTCAATAACGCTGCCCATACAGCAAAATGCTAGGCCTACCCCCACGGCTACACCTGCCTTGGCCCAGCCTGCTTACGAAACATTAAACCGGTTGCCGCATACATTGGTGCCCACTACGCCAGCCAAAAGGCCAACCCTACTGCTAATAGACGATAACGAAGACATAAGGCTGTATTTGGCACAGCTACTTGGGGGCGAGTTTGATATTGCTGAGGCCGACAACGGCTCCTCCGGGCTAAAAATGGCCACAGAAACCTGCCCGGATTTGATTATTAGCGATATAATGATGCCGCAAATGAATGGGATAGACCTGTGCGGAGAGCTAAAAAACAACATGGCCACATCGCATATACCCATCATTTTGCTTACAGCCCGCTCGTCAGAAGACTACGAGATGAGCGGCCTAAAAACCGGGGCCGATGACTATATTGTTAAGCCGTTTAATCCCCTGATAGTGCAGATGCGGGTAAAGAATATACTTGACAACCGAAAAAAGCTGGCTGCGTTCTATTTAAAAAAGATTCGATTTGAACCCGAGTCCGACGGTGTTGTGGCCGAAAATTTGGATGAAATTTTTCTGAAGAAAGCCACCGATTTGGTGAATGCCAATTTGCAAAACGAAGACCTTGGTATTGAGATGATGGTGGATCGCCTTTTTATGAGCCAAAGTACCCTTTTTAGAAAGATAAAGTCGCTCACAGGGCTTTCAATAACCGGATTTATACGGGCGTTGCGCATAAAAAAATCCGCACAGCTCATACTTCAAACCAACATCAAAATGAGCGATGTAGCGTTTGAGGTGGGCTTTAACGATTATAAGTATTTTAAAAAGTCGTTTCAACAGCAGTTTGGCTGCTTGCCCTCTGAATACCGTCAGAAACACGCCGCTGATTTTCCAAATGAAGCAAGTTGACCGATATTACCCTCTATTTGGTGCTTTAGGCCCTGCTAGTACCCGTGTTTGCGCTCACCTTTACAAGTGAAAATGCATTTAGGTGCATGGCTTGGAAAAACTAAAACGATGCTTGTTTATGAGAAAAACACAAATGCCCAAATTTTGGGTCGCTTGTCTTGCGTTATTTTGCACGACAATCATGTCGAGTGCCCAAACCACTCGAGTTATTACCGGAACGATAGTATCGGCTGCCGATGGCCGGGCGGTTGAAGCCGCTACCATCCAGGCTTTGCCTGGCAACAGGCGTTTCATCTCCGATGTTGATGGTAAATTTTCCTTTACAGTGGGTGATGCTAAGACCGTCAGAATCACTTGTGTGGGATTTACACCCTTCGAGCAGGCTTTGGGAGATGCTAAAATCCTTTCCATTAAACTGGAAGCCACAAGTATCACTATGGAAGATGTGGTGGTGGTAGGATACACCACACAAAAAAAGGTAAACCTAACCGGGTCGGTACAAACGGTTCGATTTGCCGATGCGGTAAACCAACCAGTTACCAACTCCGCTCAGCTGTTGTATGGTAAAGTTACAGGTGTGCAGCTTACCCAAGGTAGCGGCCTGCCCGGTTCCGATGCCTCGTCTATCCTCATTAGGGGGCAGGGAACCTTTGGCAACTCAACCCCGCTGGTGGTTATTGACAACATTCAATACACTGGTCTTACGGAGTTCAACAATCTTGCACCCACAGATATTGAAACCATCTCTGTTTTGAAAGATGCATCTGCCGCTGCTATTTATGGCGCTAGGGGTGCAAACGGTGTTATATTGGTAACCACCAAAAGGGGAAAAAGTGGAAAACCCACGGTGGATTACAATAATTATTTTGGATTTCAGCAGGTAACAGTGGTGCCAGAGTATCTAAATGGTTTGGACTATGCTTTGCTTTTCAACGAAAAGCTGAGAAACACCACACCTAATAACCCGGTAGAAAGGTACAGACCCAGCGATATTGAGGCCATCCGGAATGGCACGGCACCCGATCGCTTTGCAAACACCAACTGGGCCGATGAAATACTGCGGAACGCTCCCATTCAACAGCACTATCTGGCATTTTCGGGCGGAAGCGAAAACACCTCATACCGCGTTTCGGCGGGTTTTTTAACCCAAGATGCCGTGGTAAAGGGCAAGTTTAAAAACGACCGCTACACGCTGGGTGTAAACTTAAATACAAAAGCTACCAAGTGGTTAGCCTTCGATTTTAATTCGAACACCTTTTGGGCCAGATTTAGCGGGCCATCAGGTGGACCTGGCGCCATTACTGGCGAAACCGGCATCATTAATCAATTTCAGCGGTCCCAACCAACAGTTCCGGCCTTCTATCCAAATGGGAACTTTGGTTTTGCCGACGGTGCTTATCTTTATCCTAACCAGTCATCTTTGCGCATTAACAATCCACTTTGGAGAGGGCAATTTGGCAACTATGAAAACGATAACATCAATACCAGCAATCGCTTTGCCGCTACGGTTACCTTCTTAAAGAATTTTAGTTTTGAAGTAAGCGGCGCTGCAAACATCAATACCAACAATACATCTAACTTTTCGCCAACACGTGTAGATTTGGATTGGGAAAACCGTGTAATCATTCAGGATTTGTTAAATACACTGAATAATAATTACAGCATTTTCTACCGTTTGCAAAACGAAAACATTCTGAAGTACCAGAAGCAGCTGGGTAAGCATAAGATAAATGCGTTGGCAGGTTACTCGGCCATTTACGACCGCAGTGATGGTTTTTCGGGTTCGCTACAGGGCTTTCCCTCTAATGCGCTAGAAGAATTCGATGCCGGGGGCGTCGTAAATCCCGCTGTTAATGGATCTGCCAACGAGGCAACGCTACAATCTTATTTTGGACGCGTGAATTATAGTTTTGATGATAAGTACCTTTTCGAAGCGAATGTGAGACGAGACGGTTCGTCGAGATTTGGTTCCAATTTCCGCTCTGGTACATTTCCGTCGTTTTCGGCAGGTTGGAATGTTGACAGGGAAAAATTTATGCAAAACCTTAAATTTATCAGTAGTCTAAAGTTGAGGGGAAGCTGGGGTCTTAGTGGCAACGATCGGATTGGAAATTATCTATATAACCAGAATGTTAGCAGTAACAATATAGATTACACCGTGGGAAACGACTTGGTGGTAGGCGGAGTTGCACTGACTATATTGGCTAATCCAAATGTGAAGTGGGAAGAAACTGCGCAGTATGATATTGGTGTAGATTTAGGACTGTTTAGAAATAAAATATTGATAAACGCAGATTACTTCCGCAGAAATACCACGGATATTCTTTACAGTAATTTCCCATTGCCAAGCACCATTGGTGTAACTGCTCTTGCTGCACGCAACGCGGCTGCCATGTTAAATGAAGGCGTTGAACTAAATGTGGCTTACCAAACTCGCATAGGTGATCTTAAAATGACCCTTTCGGGCAACGTAACCTGGATGGCTGATAATGAAGTAACGAATCTTGGCCTTAGCGCCAGAGAAACCATATCAGGAAATACCATTATAAGAATAGGTCAGCCATTAAATGCATTTTATGGATTTCGTAAAATTGGCATTTTTCAAAATGCGGCAGAAGTGGCTGCTGCCCCAAGGCAATTTGGGTCAACCATTACGGCGCCTGGCGATATAAGATATGCTGATGTTTCAGGACCAGCTGGCAAGCCCGACGGTATTGTTGATGCCAACGACCGTGTGGTCATTGGAAATCCTTATCCACGGTGGATTTACGGCTTTAACGCATCCTTCGATTTTAAAGGCTTTGATCTTAATGCGGTTTTTCAAGGTGTAGGCAAATTGGATCGTATTTTAAACTCGAACGGGCAATTGCCGTTAGAAGGCGATCGCAACAATGCATTGTCCTATTGGATAAACCGTTGGACTCCAACCAACCCCTCTACCACGTTGCCACGTTTGGGTGGAATTAATAATGCGCAAATCTCAACCTTTTATGTAGAGGATGTGTCGTATCTACGATTGCGAAACATTGAACTGGGCTACGCACTTCCAGCAAGCATTGGAAAAAAAATAGGCATCCAAAAATTGAGGGTTTTCGTAAGCGGTCAAAACATTTTGACATTTACAAAGCAGAAAAACTTCGATCCTGAAAGAAGCGCGGGTGGTGCTACCGACCAATTGGTGCCGATATATAAAGTTTTCACAACGGGCATTAACCTTAAATTTTAATTTATGCAAAAGAAACATTTTTATGTAGCAGTCGCTTTTGTGGTCTGCTTTGGAGCTGGGTGTAAAAAAGATTTCCTTGAGCGCGACTCACTTACGCAGTTGGCTGAAGGCAGCTTTTGGAAAACAGAATCAGATGTCCAGCTGGGTATCAACGGAATTTATGATGCGCTTCAGGACCGTTCATTGTACAGTGGATCGCTAAACGGCGGTGCTGGTTTACCCATGTATGATGGTCTTAGCGATAATACATTCAACAATTGGACTTGGGAAGGCCCCGGCGACTTTATGCAAGGAAGGATAGACCCTGCCAACTGGCAGTTTTCGGGTCTTTGGGTTGCCAGCTACAGAGGTATTTCAAGAGCCAATTTGGCTCTGGCTAAGATACCAGCTATCCCTGAGGGCAATTTTACCACCATTAAAAGACCTGTATTCATTGCGCAAGCCAAGTTTCTTCGCGCATTGTTGTATTTAAATCTCGCTGTATATTTTGAGGATGTTCCCTTAATTCTTGAACCGCAAACGCTTGAGAATGCATTTGTACCCAAAAATACCTTTGCCCAAGTAAGAGATGCGATTGTGAAAGATTTAACCGAGGCGGCAGTTGATTTGCCTGCTTCTTACCCAGCCGCGTTATACGGTTATGCTACCAAGGGTGCCGCATTGGGCCTATTGGCTCGTATGCATTTGTACACCAAAAATTGGGCCGGTGTATTAGCGGCCACCGATCAAATTTTGCCATTGGGTTACAATCTTTCCGGCAGCTATGCAGCACAATTTACACCCGCTGGTGAAAATAGTAGAGATGTTGTGTTTTCTGTACGGTTTACGCTTACTCAGTCAAACAATGGGGAGTTGTTCTCAGGAACTTTTGAATCGGCTCCCAAAGTGGATATGGTACCACTTAGAAATGCAGTACGGGCCTACCATTGCACGGATGGCAGACCAATTACTACCTCTCCGCTATATGATGCTACAAGAGAAAATCTTAACCGCGATCCTAGATTAACCGCATCGGTTTATTTTCCCGGCGATATTTTTATTGTGAATTTGAATAGGGCTTTTACCGGAAATACACCAACAAGATATGGCCAACGCAAGTATATCCGCAATGGGCCATCCGCTACTGGTATAGGCGTCGCTTCGCCTGGCGGGCAAGATTTCTATGTCCTTCGTTACGCCGACGTATTGTTGATGCGTGCAGAAGCATTGGTAGAATTGGGCAGGCAAGCCGAAGCTTACCCGCTTGTAAACCTTGTAAGAGCAAGAGTAAACATGCCAACCGTAGAAAATGTGGAAGGTAATGCCTTGTCACAAAGTCAAATGCTAGAAGTTGTACGCCAAGAGCGGAGAGTAGAGCTTGCTTTTGAAGGATTGCGCTTTTTTGATTTGAAGCGTTGGGGACAAATGCCTGCCGCTTTCTTGCGCATTATTGCTGATAATACGCCTGGTTATGCACCCGTTGATCGTGGTGCCAGATCATTGGTTTTGCCTATTCCACAAAGTGAATTGGATGTTAATAAACAATTGGAGCAGCATCCGGCATGGCGATAATTAACATTGCGCTATTGTAGTTCCATATTTAACATGAGTAAACATTTTTTTTCAGTTAGTTTGGCAATCGTGTTAGGGTTCCTGCTGGTTTCAGCAGGGGCCCTTTCCCAGTCTCGGCGGCCTAATATCATTGTTATATTAGCCGATGATTTAGGATATGCTGATGTTGGTTTCAATGGCAGCATCGAAATTCCCACGCCGGGCATTGATGGAATAGCCACCAATGGCGTAGTTTGTACCAACGGCTATGTTTCGTTTGCGGTGTGCGGCCCAAGCCGCGCCGGTTTAATTACAGGTAGATACCAAGATCGATTTGGTTTTTCGCGCAATCCGCTGCTGGCACCTAAAGATAGTACCATGGGGCTGCCGCTAAAAGAAGAGACTATGGCGGCACTGCTTAAAAGAGCAGGATACAAAACCGGCGTTTTGGGCAAATGGCACTTGGGTGCCCATCCATCGCAGCATCCCAATGTAAAGGGGTTTGATGAGTTTTTTGGTTTTCTTGAAGGCGGTCATAAGTATTTCCCTCACGAATGGGATTTGAACGATATTTCAGATGCAAGAACCCAATACGATGGCTACAGAACAAAAATGTTGCGCAACAGTCAGGTTGTAGAAGAAACCGAGTACCTTACCGATGCCCTATCCCGAGAAGCGGTTGATTTTGTAAAGCGAAACAAGAAGCAGCCATTCTTTCTTTACTTGGCTTACAATGCCCCGCATGCACCCATGCAGGCAACGCAAAAATACCTAGCACGATTTGCCCACATAGCCGATGAAAAACGAAGAACCTATGCCGCCATGGTAAGCGCTGTAGATGATGGCGTAGCCAATTTGCTGCAAACGCTTAAAGCTTTAAAACTTGAGGAAAATACTTTGATTTTTTTTCTGTCTGATAATGGTGGCCCAACCAAAGACAATGCTTCTTCCAATAAACCCCTTCGCGGTTTTAAAAGC
>RDXD01000400.1 GCA_004292575.1 Bacteroidota bacterium | reverse complement strand
TACCACCAGCGTTACGTACCTCCAAACCATCATTACCAGTACGCTTGGTCGATTTCTCTTTCTTACAACGATATAGATGGTTGGGGCCAAGAATGTACCGTTGACAGGTTTGTTGCAGATTTCGAAAAGTACTTAGTTTTCGGAGACTGCCGTATTTTCACACTTTATATGCCACATGATGATGTTAAAACGACTATTTTTTGTTGTAGTGTGCAGCTTTTTTACGGCAGCAGTAGCCAAAGCGCAACCGTCTAGTACTAAGGCTCCAGCCCCAGTGTATCCTATACCGAGCCCGGCACAAATGGCATGGCACCAAATGGAAATGAATGCGTTTGTGCATTTTACCACCAACACCTTTACGGGTAAAGAATGGGGATATGGCGATGAAGACAAGGCTATTTTTAATCCCACCGCACTTGATGCTGGCCAATGGGCTAAAACATTGAAGGAGACGGGGTTTAAAATGCTAATTCTTACTTGTAAGCACCATGACGGCTTTTGCCTTTGGCCCAGTAAGCACACCGAACACTCGGTAAAAAACAGCCCATACAAAAATGGAAAAGGCGATGTGGTGAAAGAGGCTGCCGACGCGGCAAAAAAATATGGCCTTAAGTTTGGTGTTTACCTGTCGCCATGGGACAGAAACCACCCCGAATATGGTAGGCCAGGGTACGTGAGTTACTACCGCAACCAATTGCGCGAGCTATTTACACAGTATGGCACGGTAACCGAAATGTGGTTTGATGGAGCAAATGGTGGCGACGGTTACTATGGAGGCAGCCGTGAAGCCCGTAAAATTGACGGTAAATCGTATTACGATTGGCCCAATACGCTGAAGCTGATAACCGGTATTCAACCTAAGGTGCTCTTCTTTAGCGATGCAGGACCCCACCTGCGCTGGGTGGGCAACGAGAGCGGCGTGGCTGGCCTAACCAATTGGAACTGCCTAAGCCCCGACACAGTGTATGCGGGCAAATCGGGCATTGAGGCCTTACTTAACCGGGGCGATGAAAATGGCAGTCACTGGATACCCGCTGAAACGGATGTGTCGATTAGACCGGGCTGGTTTTTTCATGAAAAAGAAAACGACCGCGTAAAGACCCCAGAACAACTTTTTGATATTTATCTTACCTCGGTGGGTCGGGGCTCTACCCTACTCCTTAATATTCCGCCCGACCAACGCGGACTTTTTCACGAGAAAGATGTTCAGTCTTTGTACGGTTTAAAAGAATTGTTAAAAAAGGAACTCGGCAAAAACTTGGCTTACAAAGCCAAAACCACCGCCAGTACCTTTCGGGGTAAACAAAGCACCTACGCCCCTGCCAACCTTACCGATGGCCAAAAACAAACCTACTGGGCCACGGACGATGGCATAACCAGCGGTAGTTTCGAGGTAGATTTGGGGAAACCATCAACAGTGAAATACGTGATGCTGCAAGAGTATATTGAGCTAGGACAGCGTGTAAAATCTTTCGCCATTGAAGCTTGGCAGCCTGGCGGGTGGAAAGAAGTGGCAACGGGTACCACTATTGGCTACAAGCGGATTCTTAAAATAGAGCCCCTGTCAACTCAACGGATCAGGGTTACCATAAAAGATGCCAAAGCCAGTCCCGTCATTTCAAATGTAGAAGTTTTTTAGCGGGAGTATTTTTTGCTATTGTTGTTGGCTTTTAGAAATAAATACGCCGAAGTCCATAACAATTGAAGTTGAAATATGGGGCTACATCGTTTAAAAAGCTCCCACGTTTTATTGCAAATTATTGAAAATCAACACTTTGCGTCATTAAAGAGCATCGACTGTTAAGTTAAGCCTAAAAAACAGGGTCCACACTTGAGCAACCCCTCCAGTTTGAAGGGGGGATGTACCCAAGCGCCCAGAAAATTGGTTTAGCAAGGCGACAGGCATTTGTAGCCTCTTCAACTTTGCTCAACATTAGATTGTACCTGATGGAGCGTCAACAAAATTTAATTAGGGTGGAGCAATGCATTCGGCCACGGTTACCGTCAAATTGCCTTTATTTGCCGTATGCGTTTAGCTGCAATTGATATTGGGAGTAATGCCGCCCGATTACTGATTTCCGAAGTGGTGCTTGATGGGCCGGGAAGACCCATTTTTAACAAAGTGAACCTCATTCGAGTGCCATTGCGGCTGGGTTTTGACGTGTTTGAACATGGCGAAATACCAAAGGCCAAAATTGGGATGATACTTCAAACCATGAAAGCCTACCGGCACCTCATGAATGCCTACGGTGTGGAACTTACTCATCTAAAGGCTTGTGCCACCAGTGCCATGCGCGACGCTTCTAACGCCGAAGAGATTATTAGAAAGGTGAAAATGGAAACAGGCATTGACATCGAAGTCATCAGTGGTGGCGATGAGGCGGCCTACATTCAGGAAAGCCATGTGGCCGAAACCATGGACAGCCAAAACAGCTATCTGTATATTGATGTGGGCGGCGGCAGCACCGAATTAACCCTGTACAGCCGTGGTAAAATGTTGTTTAAGAACAGTTTTAATATTGGCACCATAAGGCTGCTGAAAAACTCAGTAACCGATGCGGCCTGGGACGAGTTGAAAGACTACATAAAAAAGAACATCAAAGATTTGGGCAAGGTAGTAGCCATTGGCAGCGGTGGCAACATCAACAAAATATTTAGCCTGAGCAAGAAAAAAGATGGCAAGCCCGTGCCCTTGGAACTGCTGCGCGACTACCACAAAGAGCTGACGGCTGTGAGCATGGAAGACCGCATAAACAAATATAAACTGCGTGAAGACCGCGCCGATGTAATTGTTCCTGCACTTTTAATCTACATCAACATTATGCGCTGGGCCGAAGCCGATGAAATATATGTACCCAAAATTGGATTGGCCGATGGATTAATTCAGCACCTTTGGTACGAGATGAATCCTGTGAAGTCCACTTAGATTTTTTGTTTACCACCTGCCATAAAATACAAAAGCCATGAGTGTGCACAACGAGCTAAAAAAAGTAACCACCAATACCCTGCTGCGTATGAAAACGCAGCAAACAAAAATAAGCATGCTTACGGCTTACGACTACTCGTTTGCGAAACTGTTTGATGGCGCAGGTATAGATGTAATTTTGGTGGGAGACAGCGCCAGCAATGTGATGGCCGGGCACGATAGCACCATTCCCATAACGCTGGAGCAAATGATATACCATGCCCAATGTGTGGTTCGTGGGGTACAACGCAGCTTGGTGGTGGTTGACTTGCCTTTTGGATCGTACCAAAGCAATACTGAAATTGCGTTGGCCTCCGCCATACGGATAATGAAAGAGACCGGCTGCCACGCCGTAAAAATGGAGGGCGGCGAGGAGATAGCTGATAGCATTAAGAAAATAGTATCGGCTGGCATACCCGTAATGGGGCATTTGGGCCTAACGCCGCAAAGCATTTACAAATTTGGCACCTACAGCGTAAGGGCTAAAGATGAGGATGAGGCGCTGAAATTGCGGCAGGATGCACTGGCCTTGCAGAACGCCGGTTGCTTTGGGCTGGTGCTAGAAAAAATACCAGCTCAATTGGCACAACAGACTAGCGAGAGTCTAAGGATACCCACCATCGGGATTGGTGCAGGCCCCCACTGCGATGGTCAGGTACTTGTAATGCACGATATGCTTGGCATCAATACGGCCTTTAATCCGCGTTTTTTGCGCAAATATGCCAACCTGCACGAGCAAATAAACAGTGCTGTGGCACAGTATATTGCCGATGTAAAAGGCGGCGATTTTCCAAATGCGACCGAATCGTATTAGGACGGCAGCAGCTGGTTGTCACTTTTTAGCCCTTACCATTTTTACCTCGGCAGCAGTAACTGCGCTTGCTTTATTGCCAAAGCTATTGCGTATGTAAGTCAGCACATCGGCAATTTGTTGGTTGGTAAGTTGCGGTTGTGGAGGCATGGCGCTTTCGTAGGCCTCACCGTCAATTTCAATTGGGGCATCAAAGCCTTTGAGTACAATGTTGATGAGCGTGGCCTTGCTGCCCAAAACCCACTTGGTTTTAGCCAGCGGTGGGTGTAAACCTGCTATACCCTTTCCATCCGCTTGGTGGCAAGCCAAGCAATTGGTGCTGTACAGGGCCTTTCCAGCGGCCAAAGCAGTTGGCGAAATGGTTTGGGCAAAACAACAGTGGCTAAAAAAACAACCTAACAACAAGGCGATGGGCTTCATAAAGACTCATTTAATACAGGCAAAAATCAGCGTTTCTTGCAAACAAGTGAGTAGATTTAATGCGTAGGGCGATGTAGGTGGTAAATGCCAATTTACACATTGGCATTTTTGGAGGAACCAGATATATACAATTATTAAGCGTTGGGCAGTACCCACACCAAACGACGTGCTGCAAAGAGGCTTGATGCTAGAGCTCCATCGTTGTTCAGCTTGTACAGCCAACAACGGCTTGGTATGCCACCATTTAAAGCAATATTTTACTTATCAATGCTGAGTAAAACTGAGGCAAGGTGCTTTTGCTTAGCAATGCTACCCGCGGAAGCGAAACCACATCTACTCTACCAATATTTTGAGCGTTTTTGTTTTTCCCTCACTTGTGGTAACTTGAACCATATGCATCCCTTTTAAAGCAGCCCTTTTTAAGTTTATTGTTGTTTGCTTGGTGTTTGGGGATTGCAAGAGTACAATTTGTAGTTGCGGATTGAATACTTTAATTTCTCTAATATTCTCTTGAGATGTAATGGTTAGAAAATCTTTTGCAGGATTGGGGTAAACCGAAATAGCCGGCGTTTGGCTTGTACTGCTCATTTTTCTGACCGTAGAGTATTGTATTTTGCCATCTTTATCTATACTTTGTATTCGGTAGTAACTGGCGAGTTGGTCAGCAGCCGCAGGTATTTTATCATCAACATACTGGTATTTGTTGCTGATGTTGTTTTGCGCCGCAATTCTTCCAATGGTGGTAAAGTCAACGCCATTTGTGCTGCGTTGGATGTTAAAGTGTGAAACATTCACTTCGTTGGCCGTTGCCCAGTTGTTTTCAACAGATCTGGCGTTTGTAGATAGGATGCTGTAATGGGTAAAGCTGAGTGGTAAAGCCGAATTTCCCTGGTAAACCCTTACATAATCAATTTCCATGGTTGACTGCACAAAAGCTGATGTTACTCTAGGTTCAATTGCAATATTTAAAAGAATGTATTGTTCAGCATCAAACGGCCATGTATATTGGTTTTTTATGGATGGATTATAGCTTAAATGGTTGATGCCATTTACACTAAAGGTTATGCTTTGACTATTCCAGTCAACAGCATAAACATTAAATTCATTTGATACGCCTGCTTTAAATTGTTCATTTGTAGTGTACCGGCCAATGGCCAAATTGCCATTTATGGGGTGATGCACCGCACTTGATATCACATTTTGGTTAGAGCCCCAATGCTCCATAATATCTATTTCGCCACATGCAGGCCAGTTTTTAGTGCCGTGGGTTGCAGCCCAAAAGCCACCCGGTTCTGTTATGTTTTTTCCCAGCATCCAAACGGCGGGCCATGTGCCCGCGCCGGTTGGCAATTTAGCTCGCACTTCAACCCGTCCGTATTTAAAAGCAAACTTCGAATTTAACCGGGCAGAGGTAAACTGCTTTGTTTGCCCCTGATCGGTAAACACTTCCTTTTTAGCCACAATATTCAGCAATCCATTAGAACAATATGAATTGGTTGCACTGTTTGTGTAGTGCTGCAATTCGCTATTGTACCAGCTAAAACCATTGGGCAACTGAGTTTGATGAAACCAATTTGAACCATTAACCACTCCATTTGCATCAAATTCATCACTCCAAACCAAATTTCTAAAAACAGAAATCGCTCCGTCATATGAAAAGTCATCCAAGTAAGCCAGTACGTTTGAATTGTTATTTTCGCCATTTATTTGGATTAAAACCCGGCTAAAGTCCCATCTGTTTAATGGATTTGGCGAATTAGGGTTTAAATTAATAAACGCATCGGTAGCAAAATTGAATGTTATGGTCTGCCATTGGTTAAGCAGTACTGGCTTAATAATTTCGCATTGGGTTGTCCAAGGTTGAGTAATATTACCATTTTGCAGTTTTAATGAAACTTGATTGGGTTGGTTTCCCGTAATGCCATTTGAAGGCACATAAATTTTCAAAGAAAACTCACTACTTGTCATTAAGTTAAAACTGAATCCGGCATTAAAACCCACGTTAGCGTACTGTCCGCCAACATCCGCATACCTTAAAACTTTTGTAGAAGTATTGCTTCCTGCCGGAAAAGGATTGTTGAAATTAGTATTGATCTGGCAATCGTCGCCAAACCAGGAAGCAATCGTGCTGCTTCCTTCAAAATTGTCCCTTAAAATCTGTGTTTGAGCAAACAATGAGACAGGAGAAAAAAAGCACAAGACTGAAAAAATTATACCCACCCGATCCCATTTTAATCCATTAAATACCATATTTATTTTGATTTAAGCAAGCTAGATTTGAAAAGATTAGCAGTAAAGTTAAAGGTATTTGTGACGGCTGGCCAATATTATCCGTCGGTAATTGGATAAGGCAAAACATACTCATACCCTTAATTCGGCAATGATGTTGCTGTCGATATATGGTATCAACCACTTTTTTTATTTAACCGCTTGTTACACCTGTAACAGCTAATAATGCAGCGCATTTATATTAGGGAAATTGGAAAGCTAGAGAGGGAGTTTAAATGCATAAAAAAATAAGAAGAGGAGAGAATGGGGTTTGGGGACTAAGCTTCCGGCGTGGCAAATTTAAGTGCATTAGACGGGTAACGACATGGTTGAGATGAGGCGAGAATGTAGAATGCGCATACTCATCCCGACGATGGCAGGATTTGGGGCGTATTTGTAAACCCGCTGGAGATAAGAATCGAAGGTGCTGCTACATCAAGTTTCTGAATGACTCTAAGTTGTTTATTGAAATTTTTCACAAAAAACCCTGTAGAACCGAAAAAAAGAGTTTCACGCCACCCTTTAGCAAACGCATTACTCGCAGCCAATAGGCGCACCCGGTGGCACTTGGGCATGCAAGGTTGGTTTTGCCATTTCGGGTTTTTGCATACGCTGTTGGGCAAGCAGGTAGTGGCCCCGCCAAAATGGACTGGTAGTGGGGTTTTTAACTAACCTTTCAAACACCAGCTGTAGGTCTGCAAGCTTACTTTTAACCACCGCTTTGGCCGCAAAGTTTACGCCGTCGCTTACGGTGGCCGCCAGCAGGTAGGTAAGTACTACCTGCTCGTTTTGCTGTTGTATCAAGGCCTGTGTGCCACCTTGCCTTGGGGCAAAGTAGGTTTTGGCAAAAACGGTTTGCAGCATATCGCTTAGCGCAAAGGTGTTGCCTCCGGGTTCTTTACCCGCAAGCCTATTAAGCCGCTCAGGGTGAAAAAGTAGGGATGCCACCATGTCGCAAGCAGCCTCGGCCGGGCTTAGCGCATCCAGCAAAAGGCCGGTTTTTTTAGGAAAAAGCTCTCGGGTAAAGTCATACCCTGCGGGCCGCGGGGGTATCAGCCCAAGTATGGAATCGGGCAGCAGTAGGTTGGCCGGTTCTATGCAATCTAGCAAGGCCATTAGTGCATTGTTCTGGGTAGCTTTATCAAGCGGCTTGGTTACTACCTGCTTGTCGCCACGCAGGGCATACGTGTAGTGTGTGCCACCTATAAGCTTTACCACAGCCTCGGCCTGATAGCGATGAAAAAGGTAAACCGGAACCAAAACATCCTCGAGCATTGCCATAGGGGTACCAACCGGTATATTGGCACTGCCAAACCTACGCAAAGCTGTTGCCCTTATGGCCATTACCCTCTTTAGTTCTTCGGTGGGGTTGCTGCCATTATCCCACAGGTGGGCAAGCGGGTGCATACCACCGGGCGCCCTTGCATCGCGGTCGCTTATAAAGTGCAGGCCCCTGCCTATGGCTTCTTGTAGTATTTGGTTAAGTGCGGCGGGTTCATGGGTTTCGGGGGCAAACTGCCGGTACCCCCAGTTTATAGCAACCTTATCCCATTCGCCAATTTTTAGGTCGTAGGCATTGTTTAAGTCAATGGTGCCTTGGGGGCCGGGTTTTACAAGTGGATGCGGGTAGTCCATTACACTTGCTCGGTTGTTTACGCTTGCGGCATAGTTGTGCATCAGCCCAATGGTATGGCCTACTTCATGCGCACTCAACTGCCTCAACCGGTTCAGGGCCATTTGCAGCATGGGGTCTTGCGCCGGCAGCAGTTTTTGCCCGTTTTCAAAAGGTGCAAGCAGCCCCTGTGCTATCAAGTAGTCTTGCCGCACACGCAGCGAGCCAAGGGTTACATTTCCTTTAATAATTTCGCCTGTACGGGGGTCATTTATACTTGCGCCATAGCTCCACCCGCGGGTGCTGCGGTGCACCCAGTTTATCATATTGTAGCGTATATCCATGGGGTCGGCAGTATCGGGCAATACTTCTACCCTAAAGGCATTTATAAACCCTGCGGCTTCAAAAGCCTCATTCCACCACCTTGCTCCTTCAAGCAGGGCCGTACGGATAGGCTCCGGGGTGCCGTTGTCGAGGTAATATACAATGGGTTTTATCGGTTCACTTTTTTCGGCATTAGGATTCTTTTTTTGAAGCCGGTGGCGATTGATATACTTTTTTTCAATGGGCTCGCTTACCGGGCTGCTGTAGTCGAAAAAGCTGAGGGGAATATAACTTGAACGGGGGTCGTACAACCGAGGCTTATAGCCAGCATCGGGAAGGGCTACCAACCCATGATGCACATGCAGGGTAATGGCTTCGGGCGAAGGTGCTACCGAGTTTACATAAGCACCCGTGTTGCCGTCGCTGTTTGTAAAAGTAAGCGCGGCTTCCATCTCAGTATTTTGCGGAAAATTTTTGGTGCGTGGCAAAAAAATAATCGACCGCGTTTTATCTAGCGCATAATTGCCTTGCTGTAGCTGCCTTAGCCTACTGCTTACCTGCATAACATCACGCAGCAAAAAGTCGGTTGCATCTACCAGCACAGTATCGCCACTCATAGCTTCGGCGCCAAAACCCCAAAGCGTACTTGAGGCAAAGCTTTGCTGAACAGCTTTCTTTTCGGACGCATTCTCGGTTACTGCCCTATAATCGTAGTTAGGCTGCACCAACAGTATTTTTCTACCGGCTTTTTCAAACTTTACAATACGGCCGCCGCCTTGTAGTCCCCTGTCGAGGCCAACATCGTTGCTGCCAAGCCCTTGCGGCAGCGAAAGGTGGTACAATAGTTCCTGCTGCCATTGGTGTATGGCCCAGTATATTTTGCCATTGGCATCATCGGCATACATGGCTATAAAACCTGGCATGTACTGCATGCCTTTAGTTTTTTCAGCAATACCGGGCAGGGCCTGTTGGGCAGCAAGCCTACTACTGCCAAAAAATATTAGGGTAAAAAAAAGAATGCGCATAGCCAGTTTTTTAGGAGCGAAAGGTAAGCGGGTATGGTTAAATGCTAGTTTATGGTTATGAAACAACCTTAAGAAATGCATTAAGGATGAGTAGTGATTGGTGAAGAATGACATGAACACAGCGTAATAAAAGCCATGCAAAATAGATGATTGGCCCAGCTGCTACGTGCAACTTTACTTTTGATCTTTTATTCAATGCCGTTTACTTAAGCAAGAAGATTTTGAAAACTAAACTTGATGGACATTTACCGCTTGTGTCACCCCGTCGGGGTTGGTTGTTATAAAAAAGCCGCACTTTTTCTATAATCACGGCACCACTGGGTGGTTGTAGTAAGCCCGAAGGGCTAATAGTATTGTAGCCAGTAGAATTAATTTTCATGTCTAAACCCGAAAAGGGTGATATCTTTTTCGCTTAAGTAAACGGGGTTGATTGGTGATTCTTAAAACGAGTAAGAATACGTGGCATACACTACGCTAAAGTTGGATATGGGATTGGCTGTAACGGATAAGTAGGAAGTACAGGAGAAGCAAAACGGCGAGCAGTCTTTGGGGAGGGCGTACTAGCACCTAAGCAAAAACTAATGCAAGCACGCACATGAAGCAGCAAAATGCCCATTGACCCAAGGCTCCCCATGATGAATACTTTAAAACGCTTTAGCCGGACTTAAAATATAACGGCGAGTTCGGGGTGACTCTTGTACAACACATCGATGACTTGAATGATTTTTGCATGCGGATTCAACACGACAAAAAATGTTTTGGTGCTGCAAGCTGGGGCGGAGACGCGGAATGATTTACACGCAACCTCGTTATAGAAGGGCTTGTGGTGGGCGTTTAGCAAGATTTGTTTTTTTATGGCTGATGGGTGCCCAATGGCTTTAAAAGGTTGTTGGAATTAGAAATGCTGGATTAAATGACACTTAAAGATCGTTTGAAAAAAGCAGCTGGCACAGACCGCACAGTGGACTACGCCTACTTGGTAAGCACCTTGGCAGCGCGGTTGCTTTGGCAGAAGCACGGATGTGTGCGCTCATCTACTTGGATCTAACTAACCGTTTAGTAGCGTGGCATGGGCGATGAGCCTGGTGGTGGTGGTTTGACGAATGACACCGCACTGCGGGTATAGGCCCAAGTGGTTTTTGGCCACAGCAAACATATAGGCGCCATGAACGGACCTATATTTGCTTTCTTAACTACTGCTGATGAAACAATATTTGGCACTGTGCGTGGCAGTGCTATTAATGGGCCACATACTTGCCCAAGATACGACAAACACCCTTGATCCGGTAACGATAACGGCTGGAATTCAACCCATTTTGGCATCGCAAACGGGACGCAACATGCTGGTGCTGGATGGCAGGCAATTTGACAAGCTGCCCGTAAACAGTTTGGATGAACTGCTGCGCTATGTGCCGGGTATAGAGGTGCAAGCCCGTGGCCCTATGGGTGCCCAAAGCGACATCATCATCAGGGGCGGCACCTTTCAACAGGTATTGATTATACTGGATGGCATAAAATTGAACGACCCGCTTACTGGTCACTTTAACAGCTATATCCCCATTGCACCGGCTGAAATAGACCGAATTGAGGTGCTGAAAGGTGCGGCATCGGCCATTTACGGAACCGAGGCGGTTGGCGGCGTGGTACACATTATTACCAAGAGTTTTGGCCGCACCACCAAAAAGCATACGGCCAATGCGCAGGTGATGGCTGGAGAATATGGCCTGCTAAATGTGCAAGCAGGCGGCACCTATGCCGGGCCCAAAAGCATGATTAGTGCAGGCGTACTGAGCAACCATGCCACCGGACAACCCCAACGCGGCACCCGTGGCTTTTTTGATTTGACCACGGCATCGGCATCGTGGAGTACGGCACTAAATACTAAATGGACGCTGGCAGCACGGCTAGCCTACGACCGGCGAAGCTTTGCCGCCCAAAATTTTTACACCAGTTTTGCCAGCGATACGGCTACGGAAACCGTAAAAACCTGGTGGAACCACGCCCAGGCATCGTACAAAACCAACAAGCTGAACTGGCAAACCTCGGTGGGCTACAAGGCCGTGGATGATAACTATAAGTTTAACCGCGCCCTTACCCCCAACCAAAACAACAGCAGCGTGCTGCAAATGCTGAGTACGCTAGACGTAAAGTGGGGCAAAACTGGCACCCTTACCGTGGGCGGACAATACGTGCAAAAGGAAATACAGAGCAACGACCGAGGCAACCATGCGGTATGGCAAAACGGCATATTTGCCATTTGGCACCAGCAAGTGGGCAAGCTCTTGTACATTAACCCTGCGCTAAGGTTTGACTACAACAGCCGCAGCGGCGGCCAATGGGTGCCACAGCTAAATGTGGCCTACCATTTGAAACCCGTGCAGCTGCGCGGTAGCGTGGGCCGCACCATACGCGATGCCGACTTTACCGAACGGTTTAACAACTATAACCGCACCGGCCTGCGCAGTGGCAGCATTGGCAACCCCGACCTGACCGCAGAAACCGCGTGGAACTGGGAGCTGGGGGCCGACTGGCGGCTGGGCAATGCCTTTAAACTGGCCACTACTTTTTTTGAACGCCAGCAGCGCAACCTTATTGATTTTGTAACCACGCCATACGCCAATATGCCGAGGCAACAAAACCTGGTACCCGGCGGACTGTACGCGCTGGCCAGCAACATTGGGGCGGTGCAAAGCCGCGGCCTAGAAGCCGATTTGCAGTGGCATAAGCTGTTTGGCAATGGACACAGTTTGCAAGCCAACCTGGGCCTGTTGTGGTTAAAAAGCCAACTGCCCAGCGGCAAAGAGCCTGGTTTTTACATCAGCAGTCATGCCCGGTTCTTAACCAACTGGAGCGTGGTGTACAAGTATAAATGGTTGATTATGAGCCTTAACGGCGTCTATAAGACCCGTGCCGAGCGAGCCGCTACCTCGCCATTGATATTGCCGGTTAGCCCCCGCTACATGGTAGCAAATGCCCGGGTGGAAACCCGTATAAAAACGAAGATTGGTTTGTTTTTGCAGGTGGATAATGTGGGTAATGTGCGCTACAGCGATATTTTGGGATCGGTGATGCCGCGGCGCTGGGCCATGGCTGGCCTTAAGTGGGGGTTTTAGGCGCGAACGCTATTGAGACGAAAAAGTAGGGAGATAGGGTCAAGAGCCGGTTTTGGAACCGACGGAGGTTGTTAGATTTTTCCGCTGGAAAAAGCAAAGTCAGGCACTGCCCTAATATTTTATTTGTTAAAGCAGGGGCAATGCTCGGAAACTGTATATTTGAACTGCGATAGGGCTGCGGTTCAAAAATGTGCTGGAAAACAAGGGTGATTCCGCCCTCAATTACCTTATCTCAGACTTCCTGTAAAAAACTAATTTATCAACTCTTTGACCAACAGATGCACTGTTGTACAAGGACAATGTAAGTGAATTGCCTTTGGTGGATTGGCTAAGTGAATTGCTTCTAACTTTTCAGCCCTTTCAATAGCAACATCAAGACTTCCCTTCATGAGTTGATACGTATATTTAAGAAAATTCTCCTTTGATTTCATCGATGTGTAATAATCAAATCTTTGGTTCTGAAATTTTGTTTCGTGCGGAAAGCTCTGTTTTAAAATTTCAGTCAAACGCTCATAATACTTTTTCCTATTCAAATATTCAGGATTTTCAATACCAACATCTTCAAAATGGAGTAAAATCCATAATTCAAAATCATCATTACTCCAAGCGGTTTTGATTCCTTTTGAATTTGCCGTTACTCTAGAATCATTAAACGCTGTATCTTTTCCGTCGTTTAGTTCTTTATCGCGATCATACACACACCAAGCTTGCGCACCATCATCAGGTTTTAAAATTTCTTTAATAACTCCGTTAACTTCAATAACTTCAAGTAAATCATTTTTTCTGAAATATTCAGTTGCTAAGTCGATTTGTGCGTGATGCTGTTTCTTGTTTCCAAATATGGACACATGTACATCTTTTCGCTTGAATGTTTCAAAATAAGCTGGCTCTACAGCTCCATCTTCGCAAAAAATGATAAAGACTTTTTTAGAATCTTGCTCACGGTTATCATCTATTTTAACTTCCCAAGGTTCCACCATTATCTAAATTTTTATCATTTAAGAATTCTGAAAGAATAGGAACTCCGCCATAGAATCCAGCTAAATATTGTTTTGCAAAATCAGCATCATTTCTAATCCCTTTTAATTCCGCTAAAGAATAGAGTTTTGTTTCTTCGTTTTGCTCCTTTTCTGTAAAGTAAAACTGGTCTCTTCGCATCAAAGAAGGATTCATCAGATTTGTGTCGTGGCTTGTGAACAATAATTGTGCGTTAGATTTATTTACTTCAGGGTCATTAAACAAACCAATCAATCTAATTAAGAGCGAAGGATGAAAATTGCTATCTACTTCATCTAAAATGATCAATCCACTAAATTTAATACTGAATACGTGAAGAAGTAATCCTGCTATATCAAAGAGCTTTTTAGTGCCGTCAGATTCATGTTCTTGCATATTTAATGTGACGTTTATACCTTCATCATAGTAAGCAGATTTGCTTAAAAATAATTTCTCCAATGGAAATCTGTTGCTTGATGAATCATCTTCATCTTTTTTGTAGTAAATATCACTATAATTCAGCCCAAACGACTGTAGAAACTCTAAAAATCTTGGTTTTAATTCAGAATTGCCAATATGCCTAATAGAATGAAAACGATAAAAGTCCCCACGTGCACTAAACTTAGACGTAATGTAACCGCTTATGGCTTGTCGAACTTTTGCACAAATATCCTTATTGTAAGAAGCCGCATGAGTTAGAAATAATGTATGTTCGTATTCTAATGGTGCA
The DNA here is from genome assembly GCA_004292575.1 of Bacteroidota bacterium. Lineage (GTDB taxonomy): Bacteria > Bacteroidota > Bacteroidia > Chitinophagales > Chitinophagaceae > Phnomibacter. Next base: position 5,208 of record RDXD01000400.1, on the reverse strand, counting down.
ATATTTTCACTGCCAGGCAAACTTACTTTTTCAACTTCTAAATTTTTCCTTGAAAAATATTTTCCTTGGTTTGCATTTTTAGGACCGAACAACCATTCACTTGTAATTATTTCTCTACTTACATTGGGATTATTAATTGCTTCCAAATTTTTTTTTACTGTAAATCCGTATCTATATTTTTTATCCTCTATAATTAGTACAATTTGAAAGAAAGACTCTGTATCTACTGAATCTTTTTGATATAGAAATGGTTGCGCTAATTTAGAAAGTCTTGATTCGGGACTTGGTAAATCAGAAATAGCTTCACAAAAAAACTCAAGAGCTTTTATCATGTTACTTTTCCCACTTGCGTTTGCACCGTAAACACCAATCGTTTTAAGTAATCTCATTCCATTATCTGAAACGATATTATTCAAATCAACAAATTCATTCTCCTTAGAACTCTTTAAGTTCGTTGCGACAAAACTAACTGTCTGTATGTCGGAAATTGACCTAAAGTTTTTGATACTAAATTCTACAATCATTGTATGGCATTTGATATTATGGGGCAAATTTACCCATAACTAGATACAGTACGTGATTTTTTTAGTGAAAATTTGCGGGAAATATGCAAATTTCAAAAAAGTTTACCTACTAGACTCTTAGTCGTTTTGCGGACAAACCCTCCCTGAAATTGAAACAGTTAGCTTAATACGACAACGCGCCGAATGGTTCGAAACGGGAGCTTCTAGCTACACACGTTGAGCTGCGCAGGGTGAAGTGCGGCTTAAAGTGGGGTTTGGGGTAAACATCTACTTGAGGTAAGAAAGCAGATATAGAGGGTTAGTGGTCGGCTTTGAGTGGAGGGAGGTTGCTAGATTTTTGCCGCTGGCGAAGCCGAAGCCACCAACCGAACACGCAACCGCTCCGCCTTTGATTTGCACTGCTGTACAAGGGCCGCCGGATTGCAGCGGAAAGCCCAATTTGCCCCGCTTTTGGGGGCAAATTGGCTTGTAGCGAAAAGCCGGAACCGAGGCTAAATAGAGGTTTGAGGCCCATGGCCCCCCAATGTATTTTATCAAAAAATGACACCGCTGCTACTTGATGTTTTTGCCAATCCAGAGTGGATCGGTGGGGCGCAAGTGGCGCTGTGCATTGGCCTGCAGGCTACCGGCGCGCTGCAAGGTTTTGGCACCAAAGGTATTTTTGATGTCGTCGATGGCGGCGTAGAGTTTTTTTTCGGCGGTATGGTCTTCAAACAAGCTCATTTGAAAACTGGTATCTACCAGCTGGCTGCACCGCACACCAATGAGCCTAATGGGCGCCTGATTTTTCCACAACTGTAAAAAAAGCTGTTTGGCCGTGGTAAGGATGTTATAATCGCTGGCGGTGTAGGGAATAACGTGCTGCTTGCTAACGGTTTCGAAGTTGGCATAGCGCAGTTTTATGGTGATGCAGCCGGTAATTTTGCCTTCGGCGCGCAACTCATAGCCTACTTTTTCGCTGAGGCGGGTTATTTCGTGCATTAAAAAGTCTTGGTCGGCGGTGTTTTCCTCAAAGGTGTTTTCGCTGCTACAGCTCTTGGGTTCGTGGTAGGGTTGCACAGGGCGGTGGTCTATGCCGTGGCAATCGAACCACAAATCGTGGCCATGCTTACCCAGTTTTTTTTCGAGATCGGCCTGGTTACAGGCAGCCACCTGGCCCACGGTAAACAACTGCTGGGCGTGCAGGGTTTCAATAAACTTGGCGCCTACGCCGGGCATGCGCTCCAACCGCAGCGGTGACAAATATTGGGCCTCAAAGCCGGCGGGGACTTCGATTTCGCCATTGGGTTTTACCTCGTTGGTGGCTACCTTACTTACCAGCTTGTTGCTGGCCAAGGCAAACGAAATGGGTAATCCTGTTTGGGCAGTAATTTGGGTTTTTAGGTCTTTGGTAAAGTTGTACACCCCAAAAAAACGATCCATGCCGGAGAGGTCGATGTAAAACTCATCGATGCTGGCTTTTTCGAAGAGCGGCACTTTGGCGGCAATAATATCGGTGACGAGGCGGCTGAAATGGCTGTATTGGCCAATGCTGCCACCTACAAAAATAGCCTGCGGACAGAGCTTGGCAGCCTGGGCGGTAGGCATGGCACTGTGTACACCAAACTTTCGCGCCTCGTAGCTGGCGGCGCTTACCACGCCACGGCGACTGTTGCCGCCCACAATAACCGGCTTGCCCACCAGCTCGGGATTTAACAACCGCTCCACGCTTACGAAAAACGCATCTAAATCGAAGTGGGCAATATGGCGGGCTTGGTGTGTCAATGGAGCCATAAAGTTAGGAGTAAAAGGCCCTTGGCGGATGCGTGGGCGGCGCTAAGGGTTTAAATAGATGTCGAGCAGCCCATGGGGCAGCGACACGTGGACTTGTTTTAGCTTTCGGTTGATGCTGACTAGGCTTTCGGCATGCAAAGGCACCAAGGCTTCTTTCTGCCCTACTTTAACGGTACACAGCACCTGGTGGGGCTGCTCAATTACTTCCACAATTTCGCCAATGGGTTGTTTGTCTTCGAGCATGGTAAAACCCAGCAAGGCAATGGTGGAAGAGGCGGCTACGTGCTGCTCAAAATCGGCCACGGAAAGCCAAACTGCTTTGCGGGTAAGGGTTTGGGCCGCTTCTTTGGTAACAATGCCTTCGAGCTTTACATACGTTTCTTGATGGTTTTTGCCCCTGGCCTGCTGAATAAAATAAGGCAGTTTTTGCCCCGTCTTGTCTTCGATAAGGATGTATTTTACGCCCGATAGGTCGGTTTTTTTACCCAGTGCATGTAGCAACACCAACTCGCCCTCAACCCCAAACGTGGCTACAAATTTGCCTACTGAAATGCTGTCCATAAGGTGGCAAAGATAATTGGCTGCGCCACCAATTTGTAAATGCTTTGCCCCTTGTTGGCTTGGCGCTATGCTGGGTGCTGTTTGGCAGGGCGGTGCACAAATTATTTGGTAGTGCGTGCCGCGATGGCTATGTTTGGCGATATAAGATTTGTGAACCAAAATTTAGCTATTATGTCGGCATCTGCTGCTACCCTTAACCTACCAACGGCGCGCCGGGCGTCAACCCCAATGGCATTGGTATGGCATGGTGTCCCCTTATATGTGTATGCCGTTACGCTGGCTTCGCTGCTGGTGATAGTGGGCATACTGTGGGATATTAGCTGGCACCGCACCATTGGCCGGGATGCATTTTTATCGGCCCCGCACTTGCTTATTTACTTGGGTGCCGTGTTTGGAGGCTTGTTTAGCGGCATACAAGTGCTGTGGAACAGTTTTTGGGGCAGCGCAGAAACCAAGGCCGGTCTTATAAAACTGTGGGTTGTCTTTTACAGCTCGCTGGGTGCAATGTTTTGCATTTGGGGTGCTGTGGCCATGCTAACCTCGGCACCGTTTGACGATTGGTGGCACAATACTTACGGGCTTGATGTAACCATACTATCGCCACCGCACACGGTGCTTGCGCTGGGCATGGTGTTTATGCAAGTAGGGGCCTGTGTAAGTGTAAGCAAATACCTAAATGCCGAGCTTGAGCAAACGCCCAATAGCCCTAAGGTTAAACTGCTAAGGGCATTGTTTGTGGTGGCCGCGGGCAGCCTGCTGTGTATGATGGCCACCCTGCTAACCGAAGAAACGCTGCCACGATCGCAACGGGCCGGCATGTACTACTTGCTGATAACCGTGGTAGGCATGTTGTTTTTACCAGCCTTTAAAAAAGCGCTGCGTTTAAAATGGGGGGCTTGTACGGTGGCTGCTGCGTATGTGGCCATTGTGTTGCTTTGCAATTGGATTTTACAATGTTTTCCGGCCCAACCCAAGCTGGGTCCCATTTTAAACCATGTTACGCATTTTCAGCCTCAGCCCTTCCCTACCTTACTTTTTTTGCCTGCGCTAATTATAGATTTAACCATGAACAAGCCAAGCTGGCACTTTGCCAAAAAAGCGGCGTTGATGGCACTGGGCTTTGTGGCGGTTTTACTGTTGGTACAGTATCCGCTTTCGGGGTTTTTGTTGGAGTCGCCATGGTCGCGCAATTGGTTTTTTGGCGGCTACAGTTGGGAGTACAACAACAATCCGGAGTGGCCCGGCCGCTACAAGTTTATGCCGGGCGAAGCCGACCCACTGGGCACCTTGGCGAAATGGTGTGGCGCAGCCATTGGCATAGGTTTCTTGGTGGCCATGGCCAGCCAACGCTGGGGCACCTGGTTTACAAAAATCAGGCGGTAAAAAGCCGATGTTGGAGAAATGTTGTTTTAACGAAATTTAACTGCTATTTATGGCTAGAGCGGCGCTTTTTTTTAGGTTATTTATGATGGTCATGTTGGCTAATGTGGCGGTGGCAAAGGCCCATATTGGTAGCCCCGAAGTAGTAATGCAGGGGCAAGCCGGCAGCTATGTAATGCTGGTGAGTGTGATGCCGCCCGACGTAATACCCGGTGTGGCCAAAGTAACCGTGTACACGCAAAACGAGCCAATTACAAAAATTACTGCCACGGCCATGTTTTACCGATCGGGGCCAAAGGGCAGTGCGCCACCCGACGAGCTTAAACCAGTACCCGGCAAACCCGGCCAATACACGGGCGAACTGTGGCTAATGAGCAGTGGAAGCACGGGTATAAACCTAAATGCCGAGGGCAAATTTGGTAAGGGCCAGTTGCTGGTGCCATTGTTGGCCATAAGCACTGCACAGCGCAGCCTGCCCGCTGCCACGGGTTGGATGCTGGCCGCCTTGGCACTGTTTTTGGGTGTGCTGCTGGCCACTATTTTTGGCAGCAGCGTAAGCGATGCGCTACGCAGTATTGGTACCACTACCACCGCGGCCACAAGGCGCAAGCGGTGGATGGGTGTGGTGGTGGGTACGCTTGTAATGGGGGCTTTGCTTTACGGCGGCAATGCTTGGTGGCAATCGTGGGCCGCCGACTACAAAAAATACATGTACAAGCCCATGCAGGCCAAAACCACCGTAGAATTCAAAAATGGTGTGGCCCAAATGGAGTTTACCATTGATACCACAGCACGCAGGGCTAGTAATATGTCGTATATTATTCCCGACCACGGCAAGTTGATGCACCTTTTTATGCTGCGCTACCCTGCTATGGATGCGTTTACACACTTGCACCCACAGCGGCTAGACAGTGTTCGCTTTACCTCGGTGTTGCCACCGCTGCCCAAAGGAAAATACATTGTGTTTGCC
>RDXD01000326.1 GCA_004292575.1 Bacteroidota bacterium | reverse complement strand
AGACTCGCCAGGGGGCGGGGTTAAAAAGGAGTGGTTTAGGCCTGCGCTTACATCTACAAAACCAGGCATGCCTATACCTATGCCAACTATTTTACCGCGGGGTGTGCCGCAAGACTGTATAAAATTTGAAAGGCTACGGGCAAGATCGGCTATGGCATGGGGGTTTGATGGCAACGGCAACTGTATCTCTTGGGTACCATTTAAAAAGTTGTTTTGCGCATCCATCAGTGTTATCCGGGTGACGTATTGGTCCATGGCTACCGATATAACCCGCAGATTATCGGGTGCAAGCGAATAGGTTTGTGGGCGGCGGCCACCAGTGCTGTTTGCAAATCCTGTTTCTATGAGTACCCCTTCGTTTAATAATTCATTGATGAGTTTTGTAACAATGGGAAGACTTTTTCGGGTAAGCAGACTCGTTTCGAGGCAGGAAAGGACCCCGCCGAAATAAAAGTGTCGTAATATGTCCCCCTTTTGAGAGGCTATTTTGTCTTTCATAAGCTCAAACCGCGAAACAAATATGGGAATGTTTTCATAAAAATAATATAAGTTTTTAAAAAAAAGCAAGAAGTGTGGAAAATATTTTTTTAGTTCGTGGTTCTACGCGGGTTTTGGTGGCCATTAGTAACAAATATTTACCACTTTCGGAAATTGGTGATGCCAAAACAGCTCGTGTGAACCTCAAGCTTGTATTTCCAATGTTGACTTTAGGGCAATGCGTATGAATTTTTAAACCAGTCTCTAAGCAGTAGAGGCACATTATAAATTAGTAGATGAAAAAAATGAGTGTCGTGGCCATTGGGCTCGCATTGTTGATGTCGGTAACCTCCTTTGGACAGCTGCCCGACAAGATGCAGTGGTTTCGCGATGCGAAGCTGGGCATATTTATCCACTGGGGTATCTATGCAGTAAATGGTGTTAGCGAAAGCTGGAGCTTTCATAACCGGCAAATAAGCTATACCGATTATATGGCACAGCTAAAGGGCTTTACGGCAAGTAGCTACAAACCTGAAGCCTGGGTAGAGCTGATAAAGGCATCCGGTGCGGGTTATGCAGTACTCACCACTAAGCACCACGATGGGGTAGCCCTGTATCCAACGCGATGGAACGATTTGAATGTGGTAAAAGCCACGCCGGCCAAGCGCGACTTGGTTGCACCCTTCTACAAGGCTTTGCGTTCTGCCGGGCTTAAGGTGGGGGCTTATTATTCGCTGCTCGATTGGAGCCACCCCGACTATACCGGCTTTTTGAAGGACAGCAGCCGCTACAAGCGCGAGGATGATCCTGCTAGGTTTGGCAGGTTTCTACAGTTTTGCCACGGGCAAATTACAGAACTGATGGATGTGTATAAACCCGACCTTATTTGGTTTGATGGCGATTGGGAACACCCCGGTACAAGTTGGGACGCGCCACAGATAAGAAAAATTATTCTTGATCGGCATCCCGGTGCCATCATCAACTCCAGGCTTGGTGAGTATGGCGACTATGCCACGCCGGAGCAAAACATGCCAATTACGCAGCCCGACCGAAAAGAGTGGGAGCTTTGCATGACGCCAAACTACAATTGGGGCTACAGGCCTAGCGATAGCGCCTACAAAACACCTTATGAGCTTATTACCATTTTTGCCGATGTAGTAGGCCGAGGCGGCAACCTGCTTTTTAATATTGGCCCCAAGCCCGATGGCACCCTGCCCGCCGAGCAGATGGCTCAATTGCAGGCCTTGGCACGGTGGAACAAAAAAAACGGGGAAGCTATTTTTAGTACGGTGGCAGGTTTACCCGAAGGTCATTTTTATGGCCCCACCACGCTATCAAAGGACTCTACAACGCTCTACTTGTTTTTGCCCTCGCAGGCTGGTGGCAGCGCCATGATAAAAGGGCTGAAAAATGCCATAAAATCAATTGAAGTGGTGGGTAATGGCCAAAAACTTGGCCACAAAGTGGTGGGAAAAATAAGCTGGAGCGAGGTGCCGGGCCTTGTGTATATAAATGCATTGCCCCAAAGCAGTTTGGATAAGGAAATGACCGTACTAAAGCTAACCCTAGATGGGCCGGTGAAACTTTATCGGGGAAAGGGTGGTTTTCATTAGTACCCATATAACCTTTTTAGTAATAATTGAGTAGGGCAGGGCAGTTAACAAAGTCCCGAGCGGGGGCATAGATACATTTGTTTGATTGCGCAATCCTTCCCGCTGGTGCAAGAAAACGGCCACCGCCACGCGCCTTAGATTGTAGGCACTGGCACCTCATGCATAGCACCGTTGGCAATGCGTAAATAGGTTTTTGCTGTACCCAGGGTGTCAATCAGCGTAAGTTTTGGCGAAATACTCATTTCTGCTTGCTGTGTATGGCCTACCACTTGGGTGTAACCCGGTACCGCATCTTTAAATAGGCTTTTGGGTCTTATCCAAAGAGGGCCTTGGCAGGCATCATCGCCATAGGGGCTGTGGTTGGGGCCCATAGCAAATGCAAAAGCTTTCAGGTTGGTATGTAGTAAATTGTTGATGGCAAGGGTAAATGCCAAAGGGTTTAAGTTGGTACCAATGTGGTGGTTTTGGCACCAAGTACTGCTTACACCAGCATGCGAAAACAAAAAAGGCGGCTCTACATGGCAGATTTGCAGCCATTGCTCATCAATAGCCTTTTGCAGGTAGGGCTGTAAAAGCAGTGCTAAGAAGTGTTTGTAGCCGCTGTAGGTTTCTTGGGCGTTTGGCAAATAATGAAAATCGTGGTTGCCCATTAACAATACGACCCGCTGCGGCTGTTGTTTTTTGAGCTCTAGTATCTCCAAAAAATTAGCCAGCTGACTATCGGTGCTAATGGGTTCAAAGGTGTCGAAGTAATCGCCAATAAACACAATCTTATTAGCCTTGGGCTCTTGTTCTAAGATGTGTTTCCAATATGTTCGGCCATGGGTATCGCCAAGGGCTATGGTGGTCATTTATTTATAATTGGAAATGGTTATCGTGAGGCTGTCGCCTTACCCCTCCGGCACCGCTCGCTGCAATACTTAACCTCGGCCCAAACTTTTTCCCACTTTTTGCGCCAAGTAAACGGTTTGCCGCAGGTAATGCATTCTTTTTGGGGCAGGTGTTGTTTTTTGTGGGTCATTTTATAGGGTCGAAAAAAGGCAGCTTAACTTATAAGAACCTACTTCTTTAGCGTGGTACCTCTACTGAGGCTATCATTTTTTTAATGAGGTCGTCGGGTGTAAGGCCTTCCATTTCTTTTTCGGGCGTAAGCATAATGCGGTGGCGCAGCACGTGTGGCACCACTTCTAAAATGTCCTCGGGCAGTACAAAATCGCGGCCGCGCATGGCTGCAAAGGCTTTGCTGGCTTTCATTACGGCCAACGAAGCACGGGGCGATGCGGCCAAATACAAGCTGGAATTATTGCGGGTGAGTGTAATAATACGGGCAATAAACTCTATCAGTTTTTGCTCCATTACCAGGCTTTGTACCACCTGCCGATAGGCCAAAATATCATGTGGCTGTAACACGGCTTGAAGTGATTGCAATTGCACCGCGGCAGTTTTATGCTGTTGGTTTTGCAAAATGCGTACCTCATCTGCAAAGTCGGGGTAGTCCACCGTTATTTTAAAAATAAAGCGGTCTAATTGGGCTTCGGGTAGGCGGTAAGTGCCCTCCTGCTCAATGGGATTTTGCGTGGCGAGTACTAAAAAAGGGGCATCTAGAGCGTAAGTGGTGCCGTCGTAGGTTATCTGGCGCTCTTCCATTACCTCAAACAGTGCCGACTGGGTCTTGGCCGGGGCCCTGTTTATTTCATCTATAAGCACAATATGGCTAAAAATAGGCCCTGGCTTAAACTGGAAGGCCGCCGCTTGCGGGTTAAATACCGTGGTACCAATCACGTCGCCGGGCATAAGATCGGGCGTAAACTGTATGCGACTGAAGGGAAGTTGGATGCTTTTAGCCAGAAGTTTGGCAGCCAGTGTTTTTGCCACGCCGGGTACACCTTCTATTAGCAGGTGGCCGTCGCTCAACAGGCCTGCTATCATCAGCTCTACCATTTGCGACTGGCCAACTATAAGCTGACCAATGTTCTGTTTTATTTGGGAAACTGCTTCTTGTAATTGGGTAAGATCGGTGCGTTGTTCAAAAAATTGCATGTTACTGGGGTTAC
>RDXD01000325.1 GCA_004292575.1 Bacteroidota bacterium | reverse complement strand
TATGCCTTCAAACTCCATGGCCGCCAATACTTTTACCAAAGGGTTTTCTACGGTATGCAACAAGGTGTCCACTTGTTTTTCCAGCACCAGGGGCACAAACCGGTGTTTAAGCTGTAGGGTTATGTCGGCGTCTTCAGCCGCATAGTCTTTTGCCACTTCAACATCCACTTCCCGCATCGTGCCTTGGCCTTTGCCCTTTTTGCCTATCAGCTCGGTTATGCTTACCGGGGTGTATTGCAGGTACTGCTCGGCCAGCGCATCCATGCTGCGTTTGCCCTCGGGCTCAAATACGTAGTGGGCCAGCATGGTATCGTACACGGGGCCGGCAAGCTGGTACCCATACCAGCGCAACACCAAGAGGTCGTATTTTATGTTTTGGCCAATCCATAGCACGTCGGCCTTGGCAAACAAGGGAGCCAGCTGTTTTAATATGGCGCCGGTTGCGCTTTTGTCCTCGGGGCATGGAATGTAGTAGGCTTCGCCGGGCTTGTAGGCAAAACTAATGCCAACCAGTTCAGCCAGGTTGGCGTCAATATGCGTGGTTTCGGTGTCAAAGCATATTTCGGTTTGCGCAAGCAGCTCCTTTAGCAGATCGTCTATTTTGGCTGTAGTATCTACCAAATGATACTGGTGTGGCGTGTTGCCAAGGTTAGCAGTGGCAACAGGTGCCTCGGCAGCGCCGGGCTGGCCGTCCCCACCATCATCGTCAAAATGCGGTTGGTCGGTAGCACCAGTGGCAGCCACGGGTTGGCCAAAAAGATCGGTTTGTACAACCTTGGGATTGCTTAAGCCCGGGCTGGGTGTGGCAGTTCCCGCTTCGCTCCCCGGAGCCTTGCCTAAAATGCGCTGTCCCAAGGTTTTAAACTCTAAATCGGCAAAAACGGCCTCCAGTTCGGGCTTATTCCACTCTGCCAGCTTAAAGCTTTCTTCATGAAATTGCACCGGTACGTTGGTAATGATGGTGGCCAGCTTTTTGCTCATCACGGCCAGTTCTTTGCCCTTGCGCACTTTTTCGCCCAGCGCACCTTTTATGTTGTCGGCATTGGCCAGCACGTTTTCCAGCGTGTCAAATTCTTTAAGCAGCTTGGCGGCTGTTTTTTCGCCCACACCGGGTATGCCCGGTATGTTGTCCACCGCATCGCCCATCAGGCCCAGCACGTCTATCACCTGGTCCACTCGGGCAATATCCCATTTTACACACACCTCTTTGGGGCCCATTATCTCCACATCGCCCCCTTGGTAGCCGGGCTTGTAAATGCTAATGCCCTCCCTAACCAACTGGCCATAGTCTTTATCGGGGGTTACCATAAACACTTCGTAGCCAGCATCGTGTGCCTGCCACGCCAGCGTGCCAATTACATCATCGGCTTCGTACCCATCCAGCTCTACCACCGGTATGTTAAACCCGCGAATAATGCGCTTTATCTCCGGCACCGCCGCCAGCAAGTCCTCGGGGGTTTCTTGCCGGTTGGCCTTGTAGTCGCTAAAATCGGTATGGCGCTCGGTGGGTGCATGGGTATCAAAGCACACCGCCATGTGCGTGGGTTTCTGCTTGGTTATAAGCTCCACCAGCGTATTGGTAAAGCCAAACTGGGCATTGGTATTGCGGCCCGTGCTGGTAATCCGCGGGTTGCGTATTAGGGCATAGTAAGCCCTAAACACCAGGGCAAACGCATCAAGTAAGAACAGCTTTTTTTGCATGCCCGCAAGATATAGCGGTAAGGGGGTGTTGATTATAAAAATCAGCCATACTTTTTTCTACACCCCCCAACTCACGCCCCCATCTTTTTCGTCTTTCAGCTGTATGCCCAGCGCACCAAGCCCATTCCTAATACGGTCGCTGGTGGCAAAGTCTTTTTTGCTGCGCGCCTCTTTGCGCAGGCCAATCAGCAGTTCCATTACCCCGCCAAACAGCGCATTGTCCGCTTCGGTGGCCATTTTCAGGCCAAAAATGGTCTCCAGCCACAGCGCCATTTTTTGCTGCAGCAGCCCCAGCGTACCCGGCCCCAAATCGCTCATGGGCACGTGTTTATCTTTTAGCCCGTTTATTATGGGCACCAGTTCAAACATGTTGGCCAGCACCTTAGCCGTATTAAAGTCGTCGTTCATAAACGCGTCAAATTCAGCCATCAGCTTCCGCACCCTGCCGTCCAGCTCGGCATCGGCAGCCGGTTGCGCTGTCTCTGGTTCCATCAGCTTGCCCAGCGCCTCGTATGCTTCCCACAGCCGTTTTAGTCCGCGTTCGGCAGCTTGTAGGGCTTCGTTGCTAAAGTCAAAGGTGCTGCGGTACTGCGTTTGCAGTATCGCAAATCTAATGGTCATGGGGTGGTAAGCTTTTTCCAGCATGGGGTGGTTGCCGCTAAACAGCTCGGTCAGTTTTATCACGTTGTTATAGCTCTTGCCCATTTTCTTACCGTTTATGGTAATCATATTGTTGTGCAGCCAATAGCGGGCCATCAACTTGCCATGGTGGCAAATGGTGCTTTGCGCTATCTCGCTTTCGTGGTGCGGAAACTGCAGATCCATGCCGCCGCCGTGTATGTCAAACTCGCTGCCCAAATACTTGCTGCTCATGGCGCTGCACTCTATATGCCAGCCCGGAAAGCCTTCGCCCCAGGGGCTTGCCCAGCGCATAATGTGGTTGGGTGGCGCCGCTTTCCACAGCGCAAAATCCGCTTTGTTCCGCTTTTCTTCTTGCCCATCCAGGTCACGGGTTGTTTCCAGCATGTCATCCATTACGCGGCCGCTCAGCTTGCCATAGGGGTAGTTGGCCGCATACTTTTTCACATCAAAGTACACGCTGCCATTGGCCTCATAAGCGTAGCCCTCGGTCATAATGGTTTTTATCATCTCTATCTGTTCCACAATGTGCCCCGTAGCCGTAGGCTCAATGCTGGGTTCAAGGTTGTTAAACTGCTTCATAGCCCATCTAAACAAGTTGGTGTATTTGGTTACCAACTCCATGGGCTCCAGTTTTTCCAGCACCGCCTTGGTGCTAATTTTATCCACCGCTTCGCGGCCCTCCTCCTCAAAGTGGCCCGCATCGGTTATATTGCGCACATAGCGCACCTTGTAGCCCAGGTGCTGCAGGTATCTGTACACCACATCAAACGTTATATACGGCCGGGCATGGCCCAAATGGCTTTCGCCGCTTACCGTGGGGCCGCACACATACATGCCCACCAGCCCTGGCGTTATGGGTTCAAACACTTCTTTTTGTCGCGAATACGAGTTGTAAACCTGTAAAGTCATCATACAGAGCATTAAATTATTTGGGATGCCGGTAGGCTACACATCAGCCACGGGATTCATGGAAAAATTGGAATAACAAAATAGATTAGCGACCGCAAAAATGGGTCATTTCCGCAAAACAGCGGCGTTGGCATTTAGCCACAACAACAGCAGAGTAAGCTGGCAGTAAACATGCCTGCAATATGCAACTTTTAAATACAGCAATGGCAACCAGGGCAAAAAAATTTGGGGGCCATGTACAGCATACCACCCTTGGGCATAGGTAGCGGCTGTACGCTGCAAGCCCTGCGCTTGCCCCGCTGGGGCTGCGCTTGGGGCTTTTCGCTGCCATCCGCGGCCCGTGTAGCAGCAGTTCATATCCTAGCAGGGGCCTAGCCCGCTCACTGTAGCCCGGCATCATCGTCAGCTGTGGCCGCATCAAATCTGATCTTGGCATTCGGCCAAAACAGCACCTGCAAAAAACCGTCCACCCAGTTATAAAAAAACACAACCCATCGTCACCATTTTGCAAAGCCACCTTGCAAAATCAATTTGCCACACCCCGTTACAGCCGCCCCATCTGCGCCAGCCAGCAGTTTGCTTTCACTAAAAAAAACCTAATGCCCTACCGTTACGGTTCTCTACCCGTACTTTTTTTCTACTGTTTTTTCCCGTTGCCATGCAGCCGGTCGCGGTGCGCCGTTGGTATTTGTGTCAGCCAGCACTTTCCCCACACCAAAAAAAGTGGTTAAGCAGTTAGCATTACGGTTCCCAATCCATGCTTTTTTTTACTGCTTTTTTCCCGTTGCCATGCAGCCGGTCGCGGTGCGCCGTTGGTATTTGTGTCGGCCAGCATTTTCCCCACGCCCAAAAAAAGTAGTTAAGCACTTAGCATCACGGTTCCCAATCCATGCTTTTTTCTACTGCTTTT
>RDXD01000244.1 GCA_004292575.1 Bacteroidota bacterium | reverse complement strand
TTCCTGAATATGATGTTTTAGTGGTAGGTGCGGGACACGCAGGTTGTGAAGCCGCACACGCCGCCGCACAAATGGGTGCGAAAGTTTTGCTTTTTACGATGGACATGACCAAAGTAGGTCAGATGTCCTGCAATCCCGCTATGGGAGGCGTAGCCAAAGGGCAGATAGTCCGCGAAATAGACGCGCTGGGCGGTATGTCGGGCATAGTGAGCGACAAGACCATGATACAATTTCGAATGCTCAACCGCTCGAAAGGCGCGGCAATGTGGAGTCCACGTTGTCAAAGCGACCGCGCAAGATTTGCAGAAGAGTGGCGTTTGACATTGGAGAGAAATCCAAATATTGATTTTTGGCAAGATATGGTAGTCGGTATGCTCATAGAGGGAGGCAAGGCAGTGGGCGTGAAAACAGGGATGGGGCAGGAAATCAGAGGCAAATCTGTCGTGCTGACAAGCGGTACGTTCATGAATGGCATCATACACATTGGCGAAAAACAATTTGGCGGTGGGCGCATAAGCGAAAAAGGCTCGCATGGCATCACTGAACAACTCGTAACGCATGGATTTGAGGCGGGACGCATGAAAACAGGCACGCCTCCGCGCATTGATGGACGAACCATTAACTATAGCATCATAGAAGAACAATTTGGAGATGAAAATCCTTCCAAATTCAGCTACATGGACACGCCCGCACTTACCAAACAGCGCAGTTGCTTCATCACATACACGAATGAAAAAGTCCACGAAATTCTCAAAACAGGCTTCGAAAAATCGCCCATGTTCAACGGCACGATTCAAGGTCGAGGCCCCCGATACTGCCCTTCTATTGAAGACAAAATTAACCGTTTTGCGGACAAGGAACGGCATCAACTTTTCATAGAACCCGAAGGTTGGAATACCGTTGAGGTTTATGTCAATGGTTTTTCGAGTTCCCTGCCCGAAGATGTGCAGTACAAGGCTTTGCGAAAAATCGTAGGTTTCGAAAACGTGCGTATGTTCCGACCTGGTTATGCCATCGAGTACGATTATTTTCCGCCAACGCAGTTAAAAAT
>RDXD01000324.1 GCA_004292575.1 Bacteroidota bacterium | reverse complement strand
ATGGAGCTTAAGCGGCAATGCCGGCACCAACCCTGCCAACAATTTTATAGGTACTACGGATGATCAGCCGGTGGTGGTGAGGCAAAATAATGTGAGGGCGGGTCTGTTGTCGGGCAGCAACTCGAGTTGGGGAGTAAATGCGCTCAACCCGTTATCCACCGGCGGTTTCAATACCGCCAATGGGGTAAATGCCCTTTTTAGCAATACCGAAGGGGTTAACAATACCGCCAATGGTAGTAATGCCCTTCGTGAAAATACCACTGGCTTTAGCAATGTAGCCGTAGGCATAAGAGCACTCTTTAGCAATACCACCCGCAGCAACCTGGTAGCCGTAGGCGATAGCGCTTTGTACAATAATGGTTTAGGGGCAACGGATCTAGCGCATAGCACTGCCAATACAGCGGTGGGCAGTAAAGCGCTTTTTGCCAATACCAGAGGGTATTCCAACACCGCCAATGGTGCAGGTGCTCTTCGTAGCAATACCATAGGCTATTTCAACACTGCCAATGGGGTAAATGCCCTTGGCAGCAATACCGAAGGGGATAACAATACCGCCAATGGGTTAAATGCCCTTCTTAACAATACAACAGGGTTTCTAAACACTGCCAATGGGGTAGCTGCCCTTTTTAGCAATACCACTGGAAATAATAACACTGCCAATGGTTCTAATGCCCTGCTCAGCAATTCTACAGGTACTGCCAACACCGCTATTGGGGCAAATGCCCTCCGAAGCAATACCGAAGGAGTTAACAATACCGCCAAATGGGGGAGCTGCCCTTTATAATAATATCTCCGGCTTTAGTAATGTGGCCGTTGGTGTACAGGCACTCTTTAGCAATACCACCCGCAGCAACCTGGTGGCTATAGGCGATAGTGCTTTGTACAATAATGGTGTGGGGGCAACAGCACCAGAACATGGCACGGGCAATACAGCGGCAGGCAGCAAAGCGCTTTTAGCAAATAATACGGGCTTTGGCAATACTGCCCATGGAGCAGAAGCACTTTTTAACAACGCCACCGGCTCCAGCAATGTAGCCGTAGGCAGAAGGGCACTCTTTAGAAACACCACCCGCAGCAACCTGGTAGCCGTGGGCGATAGTGCTTTGTTTAACAATGGCGTGGGGGCTACGCTATCATTTCATGCCCTGGGCAATACAGCGGTAGGTAGTAAAGCGCTTTTTGCAAATACTACAGGGCATAGCAATACATCTCTGGGTGCCAATGCGCTTATTACCAACACCGATGGGGTAAACAATACGGCTATTGGTACACGTGCCCTGGAGGCCTTCTCCGGCGCCTTTAATAATGTGGCGGTTGGTGTAGATGCTATGCGAAGAAAAACGAGTGGTGAAAACAATGTAGCATTGGGTACAGGTTCTTTGGCCAATAACCTAAGTGGTGCCAGAAATACCGCCATAGGCGTGGATGCCGGCGCAGGCGCAACCGGCAGTGGCAATGTGTTTAGTGGGTATCAGGCAGGAGCCAACGAAGCCGGCAGCAACAAACTCTATATCAACAACGACAACAGCGATGCCAATAATGCACTGGTATACGGCGAGTTCGACACCGATAAACTGCGGGTAAACAATAAGCTGGGCATTGGGCGACTTCCGGTTTTTTACCCGCTTGAAATACAGGCATTGGGTACAAGCAATGATCTGGTGAAATTTTTTACTATTTCAGGTGCAGAAAAATGGCATTTGAATCTATTGTCAAACGGCAGCTTGAATTTTGTAGAAACAGGAGTAGCAGACAACCGGATGGTATTGGGTGCAGGTGGCGAAGTGGGGGTGGGCAAAGTGCCGCTTACTTCAAATCTAGACTATAGCCGTTTGCAAATAAAACAAAAGGGCCTTCAAAGTGGATTAGGGATAGAAACTTCCAATAGTACCAATCGTTGGGAATATTATGTAACCACTCATGCAGCTTCCAATCTTGTTTTGGATTATAATGGAACCAGTAAAGGCTCTTTTGATAATGTAACCGGTGCCTATACAGCCAACAGCGACCGCCGCCTTAAAAAAGATGTCACCCCGCAGGCACCTGTGTTGAACAACCTGGCGCAGTTGCAGGCCTATCAATATCACTATTTAGACAACCAGCCCACCGACCGCTTCAGCAATGGTTTTATGGCCCAGGATGTGCAAAAAATATTCCCTGATGCAGTGGTAGAAAATGAAATGAAAGACGGACAAACCAGGCTGGGCATCAACTACCAGTATTTTACCGTACTGGCCATAAAAGGATTGCAGGAGCAGCAGGTAAAAATTGATGCGCTTGAAGAAAGGCTGGCCAAACTGGAAGCCATGTTAAAAACGAGTATGGAAAAAAAGTAATGGGTGCAGTGCTGCAGTTGCCACCCCGCTGCTACAGGGTGTGGGTAACGCATTTGACAACCTGTGCGGGGCGATGACTTCAATTACTTTTTGGTTGTGAAATGCCCTTGACGTTGCACTTGCTATGGCCAATAGGCGCTTGTATTGGTAACCCAGATGCCATTGCAGTGCGTTTTGTGTGCCGGTTTTGTATGCCAAGAACTTTTTAGCCCAGTGCTGCCAAACAGGCTTGCAGCAAGCGGCTGAGCATGGCCGCTGGTATTGTGCTGCTTGCATGGACGGGTCGAAAAAAAGCGGCCAAATACGTTTGTTTTTGTTTGGTTTAGCAATCTGCCCTACTTTTAAACCATGGCTTTAATGCAAATTGAACATGGCAGTGCCCAATACCACAAAATGGTGCAGTTGCGCTACGAGGTGCTGCGCAAACCACTGGGGTTGGCTTTTTCCGATGCCGAATTGGCAAAGGAAAAAGTTGATGTTTTGATTGGTGCCTTTGACGACGACAGGATCTTGGGCTGCTGCGTGCTAACCGAAGAAGCACCCAAAGTGGTGCGGCTAAGGCAGATGGCGGTAAGTACCCGCAGCCAAGGCATGGGTATTGGTCAGGCTGTACTAAGGTTTGCCGAAACGCTGGCCCGCGACCGGGGCTACAAAACACTTACCATGCATGCCCGCGATACGGCGCAGGGTTTTTACGAGAAGTATGGCTACGCGGTTATTGGCCCGCAGTTTATGGAAGTAAGCGTGCCACACCATGTAATGCAAAAAAGCTTATAGCCACTGGTGTTTTGGTTGGTGCTTTAATATTGGTTGGTGGCCAATAGCACCAGGGTGCAAGCTTCGCTCGTCTCAATGCCGCGCTGTTTCAGCAGGGTTTCAAATTCGGGGTTTTCGGTGCCGGGGTTAAAAATTACCCGCTTTGGCGCCAGCTCAAAAATGTACTGCTGGTAGGCTTCTTGCAATTTTGGGTTTACGTACAGCGTTACCGTATCCACCTGTGCTAAAGCTTGCGGCTGGGTAGCAATGCCAACGCCCGCCACTGTGCCCGCGCTACGGCCCAAGGCCAGCGTGGGGTGGCCATGGGCTACCAGTTTGTTGATGGCTAAGAAACTATAGCGGTCCGGTGCGGTGGAAGCGCCAATGACGAGGGTTTTTTTCATGCTGCAAGGCGGCTGATGTGCTAAAGCCGTTGGTTTTTTGTGATGGCGGAAGGGTGCAAGTTATGGTTTGTGTGTTTTGTTTGTTTACCACAGTGTTGTTTGCTCCTTGACCAACGCTCTGCAGGTTCTGGTGACGCTGCCGTGCCGGGCATTGGTTGTTTTTTTTCTCTGTGCTTCCAATGGTAAAGCTGTGCCACTTCAATGTGTTTCGGTGGCTTTTTTCTCGCTGTGGTTCACCGGCTTCCCTATTTGTTGTGTTGTCTTTAGCCAGCTCTGTATTTCCTTCGGCCTATCTCCATGCCACATCTTTGCTGTGGTTTAAAATTTGGTTTGTTCAAAGTGTTCTAGCAGCCCGTTTATAAGTTCTACGGCGCGGCGTTGTGCAGGCTTGCTGGTGGGTTTTTGGTAGGGTTTGGTGATGGTTAAAAATCAGAAATGGTACATTAGAGATCGTACATCAGACATCCCACATTCGACATCCCTCATTCGACATCAGACATCAGACATCAGACATCCGACATTCGACATTTGACATTTGACATCCCTCATCTGAAATCAGACATCTGATATCCGCAATTCCCTGCGTTTTTTACCTTTTTCTTTTTTTCTTGATAAAAAAAGAAACAAAAAAATCAAGGGCTGTAGAAACTGGCCTAAAAATTCGGGCGGGGGCCTAAACCCGGGCAAACTCGC
>RDXD01000323.1 GCA_004292575.1 Bacteroidota bacterium | reverse complement strand
GAAGCCCCGATAGTCGTTGTCGGGCACAAAACAGATTTCGTAGCTCTCGGCTTTTTTGGCCAGTTCGGGATAGCCAAAGTCGTGGGCCATTTGCCGAATCTCCGATTTTCGATAGGTACCAAGTGGCAGCAGCGTACGGCTTAGCAGGTCTTGTTGCAAGCCCCATAGCACATAGCTTTGGTCTTTTGTCTCGTCAATACCCTTGCGCACAAAATACCGGCCATTGGAGTGTTGGTGAATTTGTCCGTAATGTCCGGTGGCTATGTATGCGCAATCCAGTGCATCGGCCCGTTTTAGAAGGGCCCGCCATTTAATGTGGGTATTGCACATTACACACGGGTTTGGTGTGCGTCCTGCTAAATATTCGTCCACAAAATTTTCGATTACGGCATCACCAAACTCGCTACGGATGTCGAGTATAAAATGCGGAAACCCGTGTTGCACGGCTGCCATGCGGGCATCGTTAAAGCTGTCTAAATTACAACAGCCGGTTTCTTTTTTGCTGTTGGTGGGGGCGCTGGTGGCGTAATCCCAGGTTTTCATGGTAATGCCCACCACTTCGTAGCCCTGGTGGTGCAGCATTAGGGCCGTTACGGTGCTGTCTATACCGCCACTCATGGCTACCAGCACTTTTCCTTTTTTGCTCATGGTTAAATGTTGTACTTGCCGGTTTCAAAGGCCGGATACGGGTACAAAACTAAGCAAATTGTTTCGGGTGGCTATATGCACGTCAATTTAGTAACTGGGGTGCATCGCCATTGGGAGGTCATTTGGTACGTTTCATGCGCGAAAATGGGAAACCATTGCACCCTTTTTTGGGTTGTGTTCGGTCGGTTTTTTCGCCATCCATGGCGTTGGCTAAGCTGGTGGCATTGTAAACGGCCAAACAAAACCCCCACAAAAATGGCGGCATGTTATCAAACTCCACAACATCGATGCGGGTAAATAAGCCCGCATCGGTGGAGTTTTTGTCATCGTTTCGCGCCAAAATATATTTTTGGCTGGGGTTGTAGCTTATGATGTGATACTTCGAATTGGGCAGCTGCATCCACACCGAGTCGGTAATGTGATAACGTATCCCATAGTCATCTATAAAATGGCCCTTGATGACGGCTGGTAACGTATCTGAGGTAACTGGCTGCTGGGCTTGGCCACTTAAACTGCCACAAATCAGCACCAAAAAGAAGCAAACGCGGTAGTATAGCATCGGCAAGCACTAAGGTTACGAGCCGCAGCTTATGCATCCATCCTGCATGGTACAGCGGGGACCGTCTGCAATGGTTGGTTCTACGGCGTCGTCGTTTACCTCGGCTTGTACGGGTGCCATATCGGTGGTTGGTATTACCGGGATAATATCATTACTACCTTGCTTTTCAACCGTAAACTGCACGGCTTGGGTAGCCGCTTGGGTACGTAAGTAATACATACCGGTTTTTAGGCCTTTTTTCCAAGCATAGAAATGCATTGAGGTGAGCTTTGATGCATTTGGATTATCAACAAACAGATTTAGCGATTGCGATTGGCAGATATAAGCCCCGCGGTCGGCTGCCATGTCAATAATGTTGCGTTGTTTTATTTCCCATACGGTTTTGTACAATTCTTTTATATGGTCGGGAATATTGTTAATGCCCTGTATAGAACCATTTGCGGCAATTATTTTATTTTTCATGGTATTGTTCCACAGCCCAAGGTTCACTAAGTCTTTCAGCAAATGCTTGTTTACAATTATAAATTCGCCACTCAACACACGGCGGGTATAAATGTTGCTGGTGTATGGCTCAAAGCATTCGTTATTCCCAAAAATTTGCGATGTGGACGCTGTAGGCATGGGGGCTACCAGCAACGAGTTTCTTACACCATATTGTTTTACCTCTGCTTTTAGCGTATCCCAATCCCAGCGTTCGGTAGGTGTTACACCCCACATGTCGAATTGGAAAATACCCTTAGAAACTGGCGAGCCTGCAAACGTGTCATAGGCACCCAGGGTTTTGGCCAAATCTTTGCTGGCCGACATGGCAGCAAAATAGATGGTTTCGAAAATATTCTTGTTTAGCATTTTGGCCAAATCGCTTTCAAAAGGAAGGCGCAACAATATGAATACATCGGCCAAACCCTGCACACCCAGGCCAATAGGGCGGTGTCTTAGGTTCGATGTTTTGGCCTCTTCAACGGGGTAATAATTGTTGTCAATAATTTTGTTCAGATTCTTGGTGGTTTGGTACGTTACCTCGTACAGTTTCTCGTGGTTAAACTTGCCATCAATCACAAATCGGGGCAGCGCCAGCGATGCTAGGTTACAAACTGCCACCTCTTCGGGGCTGGTATATTCCATTATTTCGGTACACAAATTGCTGCTTTTTATGGTGCCCACATTTTGCTGATTGCTCTTGCCATTGGCCGCATCTTTATACAGCATGTATGGGGTTCCAGTTTCTATCTGCGATTGCAGAATGGCAAACCACAAATCTTGCGCCTTAATGGTTTTTCTGGCCTTGCCTGCCGCTTCATAACTGGTGTACAGTTTCTCAAACTCTTGGCCCCAGCAATCGCTAAGCCCCGGTGCTTCATTAGGGCAAAACAAACTCCAGTTTCCATTGGCCTCAACCCTTTGCATAAATAGGTCGCAAATCCACAGGGCATAAAACAAATCTCTGGCCCTCATTTCCTCTTTGCCGTGGTTTTTTCTGAGGTCTAAAAACTCAAAAACGTCCGCATGCCAAGGTTCTAAGTAGATGGCAAAAGCACCTTTACGCTTGCCACCGCCCTGGTCTACGTAGCGTGCCGTATCGTTAAACACTCTTAGCATGGGTATAATGCCATTGCTGGTGCCGTTGGTGCCGCCAATGTAGCTGCCTGTAGCCCTTATGTTGTGTATGGCAAGGCCAATACCGCCGGCGCTTTGCGAAATTTTTGCAGTTTGTTTTAGCGTATCATAAATGCCATCAATGCTGTCTTCCTTCATAGTAAGCAAAAAGCAAGAGCTCATTTGTGGCTTGGGCGTGCCAGCGTTAAACAGGGTAGGGGTAGCATGGGTCATCCACCGCTCGCTCATCAGGTGGTAGGTTTCAATGGCACTTTCAATGTCGTTTTTATGAATGCCTACCGCCACGCGCATGTACATGTGCTGCGGGCGTTCGGCTATTTTTCCATCCACCCTCAACAGGTAAGATTTCTCAAGTGTTTTAAAGCCAAAATAGTCGAAAGCAAAGTCGCGGTCGTAAATGATGGTGCTATCCAGCAATTCGGCGTTGTCTTCTATTACCTGCATTACATCATCTGCAATTAGGGGAAGCTTTTTACCCGTTGGGGCATCTACGTAGTTATAAAGCCTACGCATGGTGGCCGAAAAACTTTTTACGGTGTTTTTATGCAAATTGCTAACGGCAATACGTGATGCCAATATAGCGTAGTCGGGGTGGGTAATGGTAAGTGAAGCAGCAGTTTCTGCAGCCAAATTATCTAGCTCTGTGGTGGGAACGCCAGCATAGATGCCCTCAATCGTTTTTTTGGCCACATCAATCACATTCACCATCGGGCTGAGGCTGTAGCTCAGTTTCTCAATTCGGGCGGTTACTTTATCAAACTTTACAGGCTCTTGCTTGCCATTTCTTTTTATTACGTGCATGGTGGATTGGATATTTACAATGTTTAACTAATGATGTTTGCGGAAAATATAACGTCTCGGTTGGCAGAAATGAATTTGAAAATTAGATGGTGCTTGGGGTTATGAGCATATGGCTTTGCTGCGGGGCTGATGTTGTTAAAAGTCTTCTTCGGTAGAAAACACCTGCGTTTCTTTATTACCCATCACACCAGCTTTTTGATAATCGCCTACACGTTTCTCAAAAAAGTTGGTTTTTCCTTGCAGTGAAATCATTTCCATAAAGTCGAAAGGGTTGCTGGTGTTGTACACTTTAGAACAGCCCAGCTCGCTCAACCACCTGTCGGCCACAAACTCGATGTATTGCTGCATCAACTTGGCATTCATGCCAATTAAATCTACCGGTAATGCCTCGGTTATGAATTCTTTTTCAATGGTTACTGCATCGGTAATAATGGCACGCACCTGCTCTTCTGGCAACTTGTTTTCGAGCATGCTGTACATAAGGCAAGCAAACTCGCAGTGCAGGCCCTCATCACGGCTTATCAGTTCATTGCTAAAGGTGAGGCCGGGCATTAGGCCACGCTT
>RDXD01000322.1 GCA_004292575.1 Bacteroidota bacterium | reverse complement strand
ACCCGCAGTAGCCGTTGACCACAAGCCACTACCCACTGCTGGTACATTGCCTGACAAGGTCGTATTGTCTGCACATATTGTTTGGTTTACACCTGCTACAGAAGTAGAAGGACTTGCCTGCCTGATAACCGTAAGTGTTTCTTCGTTTGCGGGGCAAGAACCATTGGTAACACGCCATTTGAATACATAATTACCTGCTACAGTCAAACCATTTACTATAGAAGCGGCGTTATTTATATTTACAAAAGCTACTGTACTACCTGAAGGTGCTGTAACAACACTCCAAGTACCTATACCCACTGTAGGAGCTGTTGCACTCATGGTAATGATGTCATCACAAGTAGGTAATACCAAACCAGCTACCGCAGGGCTTGGTGCCGCATCTCTTGTTATTGTAACATCTGAAAAAGAATCAGGACAAGTTGCGTTTGAAATTGTCCAACGCAATACATAATTGCCTGCCTCTGTCATACCACTTGCTGTAGTGCTTGCCTGATTTGCGTTTGCAAATGTAGTCGTAGCCAATGCGGGCTGGCTTACTACTGTCCAAAGACCTGTACCCACACTTGGCGTATTCGCGGCAAGGATAGCTGTAGAAGCACACACATTTTGATTTGCACCCGCTACAGAAACTGATGGCAAAGGTTCGCGTGTGATGGTAGCTGTACTTTCTGATACAGGGCAATTTCCACTTGAAATTGTCCATTTGAAAGTATATGTACCTGCCAATGTCATACCATTGGCGGTTGTATTATTTACATTTGCATTGCTGAAGTTTACACTTGCGCCTGTGGGCTGGCTTACTATAGACCAAGTACCCACCTCGCCTGGTGCTACTCCATTGCCTGCCAAAATTGCTGTACTTATACAAATAGATGTGTAAGGACCACCTGCATTTGCCACTGTAGGCAAGGCATTTCTTGTAATGGTAACATCAGAAATAGAAGGCGTACAAGGTGTATTAGCAATCGTCCAACGGAAAACATAATTACCTGGAACTGTCATGCCACTTACACTTGTGTTATTTTGTGCCGCATTTGCAAATGACACTACTGCTGGCAACACGCCTACTTGTGTCCATGTTCCTACACCCACCGTAGGCAAGTTGCCTGAAAGGGTGGCTACATCAGCACATACGCTTTGGTTTATGCCTGCATTGGCGATAGTAGGACTTGCCTGCCTAACCACCGTTACAGCACTTTCTGAAACTGGGCAATTTCCGTTAGAAGTTGTCCATTTGAATACATAATTGCCTGCTACAGTCATACCGTTGGCACTTGTGGCAGGTAAGCCTGCATTGCCAAAAGTAACATTTACGCCCGCAGGTTGTGAGAATACACTCCACATACCTGTACCCACCATAGTCATAGGTGTTACGGCTGAAAGAGCTACATTGTCCGCGCAAATTGGTCCGTAAGGTCCACCTGCATTGGCTGTACTTGGCGGAACTGTTCTTGTGATTGTAACAGTTGCGAATGAAGGCGCACAAGGTGCATTCGTTATTCTCCATTCAAATACATAATCACCTGCCAAAGTCAAACCATTGACAACTGTATTGGGTTGAATTGAGCTACTGAACGTAGGTGTTGTAGTTGGCGGAGAGCTTATTACTGTCCAAACACCATTGCCTACTACAGCCGTATTGCCTGCCAAAGTAGTAGTGCTTGCGCAAATACTTTGATTAGGTCCAGCCACTGCCACTGTAGGAGGAGATATTCTTGAAATTACAATTTCACTGATAGAAGGAGGGCAATTTCCATTTACAATAGTCCAACGGAGGGTATAATTCCCTGCCAATGTGAAGCCTGAAGCTAAAGTAGTGCCTAAATTAGCATTGTTGAATACAATGTTTGTTCCTGCGGGTTGGCTCACTACTGTCCAAGTACCCGTACCTACTGCAACAGGGTTATTTCCTGCCAAAGTAAGGTCATCTTGACAAATAGGAATTGAAGTTCCTGCGTTTGCTATGGTAGGCAAGGCATCTCTCGTAATTGTAACGGTACTTGTGGTAGACGTACAACCAGGATTACTGATTGTCCACACCAATACATACGTACCTGACTGCGTAAAGCCACTTGCCTGCGTATTCGGGTCATTTACAGAACTAAAGGTTATATCGCCTACTACTAAAGGTGCAGGAACGCTTTGTACTGTCCACGCACCTGTACCCACGATAGGCGTATTGCCTGCCATGAGCGTAGTATTGACACAAATATTTTGTCCTGCTCCCGCCACCGCTACTGTAGGAGGTGCGGAACGATTGATGATAAGGGTTGATTCTGAAGCGGGGCAAGTTCCATTAGAAATTGTCCATTTGAATACATTTACACCTACTCCGATATTGGTAACTTGTACTGTAGGATTGCTTGTCAAACCTGTAAACGTGCCATTGCCACTCACCAATGTCCAGTTACCTGTTCCTATGGCTGGCGCATTGCCCTGCATAGTGTAAGTATCGTTACATATATTGATGGTAGGCAAGGGGTTTGCTACTGAAACGGTAGGCAAGGCATCGCGCGTGATTGTAACGGTACTGTTTGTAGAAACTACAGGATTACAAGCTGTATTGCTGATAGTCCAGCGCAAAGTATAAGCACCTGCCACTGTCATGCCATTGGCTACTGCATTGTATTTGGTAACATCATCAAATGTAATACTTGCCAAAGTCAAAGGCGCGGGAACTGAAACTACTGTCCAAGCACCTGTACCTACTACTGCCTGATTTCCTGCTAAAGTTACGGTATTTGCGCAAATATTTTGATTTGCACCTGCATTCGCAACTGTAGTATTATTAACTCTTGTGATAAATATAGTTGAAACCGAAGTCGCACAACCATTCGTAACTGTCCAAGTGAATGAATTTACACCCATTTGCAAACCTGTAGCAGTTGCAGTGGGATTGTTCAAATCTGCTGCCGCGATTGTGCCACCTGTAGTTGTCCAAGTACCTGTTTCGCCTACCCCAGAAACAGGGTTTGCGTTCAAAGTAAAGTTATCACCACATATTGTTTGACTTGTACCTGCTACTGAAAGACTCACTGCCCCACGTACTGTAACAACTACATCATCAAAATTAGGTACTGCACAAGGCGCATTTGCCACTGTCCAACGGAAAGTATAAGTACCAGGCACCATACCTGTAACAGTAGTCGAAGGACTGTTAGGACTTTGGATAGAACCCGAAGTAGCACCAACGGCTGTCCAAGTACCATTGCCCACTGCTGGAGGAACTGCACTTAGCACTGCTGTAGAAGTACAGAATAAGCCATCTGCACCTGCTACTGCCGCAGAAGGGGAAGCAAAAGAATTTATTATAACTTCAGAGAATGAAGGCGTACAAGTACCATTAGAAATAGTCCAACGGAATTTGTTGATACCTGCTGTCAAGCCTGTTACTGTAGATGCCTGTTGTGCAGGGAAATCTACTGTCGCACCACCTTGAATGACTGTCCAAGCACCTGTTCCCATTGTAGGAGCATTGCCTGCCAAAGTAGCTGTAGTACCGCAAACGTTTTGGGTTACGCCTGCTACTGAAGTGGTAGGTGTGCCATTTCTTGTAATGCTTACTGTACTTGTAGAAGCTGTACAAGGTGCGTTTGTGATTGACCATTGGAATACATACACGCCATTGCCTGTCATACCACTTACTGTAGCGGTAGGCAAGTTGATGTTATTGAATGTTACGGCAGTAGGTCCGCTTACCAAACTCCATTCACCTGTACCTACTGCGGGTACATTGCCATTCAATGTATAATTGTCTGCACAAATGGCGGTAGGTAAGCCTGCATTAGCGACTGTAGGACTTGCCTGCCTCACTATCGTAACATCTGCTGAAACAGGCGTACAACTTCCATTGCTTACTGTCCAGCGGAATACGTTTGTGCCTATTGAAAGATTATTGACTGTAGAAGATGCTGAAGTAGGATTTACTACTGAAGCTGTACCACTTATGACTGTCCACGCCCCTGTTTCGCCATTGGCTACTACAGGCGTTGAGCCTGTAATCGTGCCTGTAGTTGCACAAGTAGGTGTCAAACCTGCACTTGCCGTAACACCTGTAGGCGCGGTAACGCGCGTAATTGTCATAGTGCTTACACTATTTGCGCAAGGCGCATTGACGATTGTCCATGTAAGTGTCGTGGTGCCTGTAGGCAAGTTGCTTATGGACGAAGTTCCCAAATTAGGATTGCCAAAAGTAACA
>RDXD01000399.1:7401-27201 GCA_004292575.1 Bacteroidota bacterium | reverse complement strand
GGTGTAAACCCGAATACCCAAACCAAATAAACTCACCAACAGACAAAACATCTGATAATAAATTTCGTAAGCTGTCCCTTTCAAAAAGAAAGTTTCGGGATAGACAGCAGTCCTTAAATACAGTATGGTACCAATGAGCAAAACAAGTATTGGAAGTGTTCCTCGATATCTAAAAAGCCACTTTCCCTGTTCTTCGAATTCCTCTTGCAATGCCATTATGATTACTATTTTAGATGGTGATGAAAACGCCTACTACTTCTTCTCATGCCGAACAACATTTTTTGGCCACACAACGATGATACTCATCAGTGTTCCGCACGTACAAAATTGATGCGCAGACTACTACGCCACTTTTGCCCTATGCGTTTACGTACCTCTATTTTATCAGTATCAGAAATCTTGCAGCAACGTTATCGAAAGTCCCTTCTTTATCTTGTACGGCAAACAAGCCAGGGTTTTTCAAAAAGCCCATTGACTCACCAACGGTGTAAGACCATTTCACACCGTTGGCCAAAAACAGCAAACAACAACTGCAATATTGCTGATATTTTTTGCATCGGCCAAATTTTTAACGCCACCCCTCACTGTGGCACCATACAATTGTAAAGGCTCTACGCATCATGCCCCAACAACGCCAACCCCGAGCTTCTCCGGCAAAGCCGTATTAGCGATGAGTGTAACCGGCTGTGTGGGCGGGGTGTATCCGTTAGCACAATACATAAAAACTCCGAACCCTTTTGGAACCGGGGCTCTTCGTCATAAGCTGTGAACGACTACGGCCTTTAGGTGATTTGTAGAGTTCATCAGTAGCCCGTTGTTCAATTTCGGCAGGGCTTCGTGCCGTCAATTTAAAGGTGCTAGCGGTTTTGAGTACGGACTATAAATCGTAGATACTCCGGCACTACGTATCTTTCCGACCAACCCTATACAGGTTTATTCAGCCCAAGTTGGTATGGCGGGTTTATTGTGGGCACTTCCTGATTTGGGGAAGTAGTTCGTGAAGTCTGGACTGCAAAAGAGTATTTATAGGGTTGAGCACATTGATGAGCCAATGCAGCGGGTTTATGCTGTTGGCATTACAACTGGCCAGCCGCGAATAAATCACACCCGCCCTTTCAGCTACCGCTTGGATGCCGGCAAACATGTAGCTTTATCTGCCTATGCCTATTGGGCATATTCTGTTTTCTTTTTGTTGTTGTCTATGCAATAGTCTGCATTGCCACGGTACAGCATCAGTGCGTATCAATGCTACATGGTTTAGCTTATAGCCTTTTG
This sequence comes from Bacteroidota bacterium, assembly GCA_004292575.1. Taxonomy (GTDB): domain Bacteria; phylum Bacteroidota; class Bacteroidia; order Chitinophagales; family Chitinophagaceae; genus Phnomibacter. The sequence continues at coordinate 25,926 of RDXD01000399.1, read as the reverse complement.
TGCAAGCATACTGGGTTTCAGATTTTCATTGCTCGCTTGCTGCCATCTCTTTCAGTAGCGCAACAACCTTGGCAATAAGCTAGGCAACCCTTTGGGCATCCTGTAGCCCTTCGGTTTTAATATGTTTCTCTAGCTCATTTAATATTCCAATTTTTCTGAATATGCTTTTAGCTAGTTCTTTAGCGCTCTAGTATGCTTTTACAAACTACCAGCGCGCATGCCCCCAACAATGCATCAGCAGAACGATGGATTGTTCTCGTGGGTAATGTTTACGTACGTCACATCTAAGCTAAATATGAAATATCCGTCAGATAAAAAGACATTAATGTTCACAGGCCTACTTACTACCTGAAAAACATTTCCATTAACGCTGCACTACGCAATTTGAAGCCGGTAGATTTACCTTTGAAATTTTATCTTCCAAGTAGTAATCATTCCGTAGCAAGCTACTCCCCATAAAACAACCCACCACAGTGCGCAGCCTTGTACTAATTAAAATTGATCTGCCATAAAAATTGACTTGGGTTGTCGTACCAATTCTCTCTAACCACTATGTTGGTACCATCAAACCCTAAGTACATATTAGCATTTCCTCTGTTTACAATTAACACATGGTTCACATCGTCTAGTGGAGTTACTATCTGCCATTGTGTTTTTAAATCGTTGCCTGTATTAACACCTATTACTGGTACTCTCCTAGCGTCTATGGTAAGCGCCATGTTACGGTCGTTATTGGCGTTAAATATCTTAAAGTATCCAGTTCCTGCCACCCATAAAATGCGCCAAAGTCCATTTCTGCCCTGGTTACCGGGAATATTCACCAATCTGTTATTCGTAAAGCACATCCACCTGCCCGGGAAAGCTTTGCATTGCATGTTAAATAATCCGCCAAATCGCTCTTCTCTAAAACCATATTGGTTGTAATGAATCCAAGCTTTTTTGTAGTCGGTACCAAACGCCCTTTGCAAATCCTGATAATTGGCTACATATTTTTTTATATCAAATAAAGGGCTAGCTTTTCTTCCCTCATTAATTCCATATACTAAAAAATGATTCAAAGCCTCCACATATGGCCGCTCACTGTTAGCAAATCTTTTCTGCAAATCCGGATGCGTATTGTAGTAGTAATGTAAATCAAACCACGGTGCACTTGCTGTAAAATCGCCATGCAGAACTTGATCGCCCCATGTATTTTCGGCTTCTGCTACAGTAGCGTTGTTATTAGAGTTTGCAGCATAAAAGGCGCTATGAAATACTGGCCACGCATTCCAGCCACTCATCGGTATTTGAGCGAAGATGGTGGTACTAAATAAGAATGCTATCATGACTGCTAATGATAATTTTTTTCTCATGGTTTTAATTTTTATTTATTGTTAATTTAGAATACTGATTGACATTTTACTCTTAAGTGGATACTAGCTCTTCTGCCCGAACTTTGCCACCCCCACACCTTGCGGAAGCCGGAGTATAAATAGATGTCACAACGCCAATCCAAAGTATAATACTGTTCACTTCTAATACTCCGATATTCGCCGAAGCTATTTACTCGGCAACCCTGGGGAAGTCTGCATGACCGTATCGTCCTGTCAGGCACATCGAATCTGCAACACCCAAGTCTTTGGAATGAATAGCAATTTTCTCTGCGGTATTAACTATTTCTTCAGGAAGAGTGGATAGATTTCCTTTACCTTATGCCCTACTGGATAAACGCCACTACTTTCAACCACCGTTCCGTTAACATTGAATTTATACTTGTTTCCCGAGTGCAGCATTTTGGTACTGTACACACTACCGTCAGGGGACAAATTTTCCACAAGCGCATAAAAGTATGCTCCATCGCCAAAAATTACTTCAACAAACGGTGGCCTACCTGTAACCACCGTAGTAGATGGGCCATAATACTGAACCCTTTGACAGGTATGTCCCTTTTTGTAGGCACCACTGGATGCTGTTACTACCCTACCCGCAAATGAATACAAAGCGCCGGAGTGCACCATTTTTGTATTTACTATTCCGCCATTTACGGAAATTACCTCTGCATAAAACATCTTTCCATCAGCAAAAGAAACCACACATAAATCAGCCACTACCGCAGTTTGAGATTTTCCGGAAAACCCCAACAGTAGCACAGCAATTGTCATTAACATTATTCTTTTCATACAGCGTTATTTTACTCTTTAGTGATTATTTAGATCAACCTCATTAACCCTAAAACATACCACATCTGTTTTGCTATTCGCATGTTATTTTTGAAATCAGCCACTTGCCATTTTCTTTTACCAAATCTAGCTTACTGCCCTCAATACTGGCTTTTGCCTCGTTAGCACTCACTACATCTACTTTAACCGCTCCGGTTTTATAAGCTACCACATCCCAATCTTGCCCGCAGAAAATTCGGTCAAAATCTAAGCCCGATAATGGGCCGTCAGTTACATTTTCGCCCCCCTGCTTCCAAATGGCTTCAAACTTTTTAAGGTAAGCCAAATCGTTATCTATATATGTGGCACTCAGTAAGCCACTCTTCAGCAATGCGGCATGGTAGCCATTCAGTTTAGAATTGTCTAGCTTTGAAGATTTTCCTGTATTGTCCAAAAAATCGTAATCCGTATTTGTGAAAGTTTCGTACCATTTGTAAAAATTGTGTACGGCAGCCGTGATGGCAGCCAAATCATTATCGTCCTTGGAGCTTCCTGAACCTGTAGGCACCTCAGTTTTTACTGGTGTTTCGGCTGGTGATTGTTCTTTGGCCGACGTTGTACTTTCAGGTGCATTTTTGCAAGCGAAAAAACAAGTGAGAACAAGACAGATAAGTGTTACGTTTTTCATTTTTGTTAATTATTAATTATTAAAAAATAGCTTTCTTAAAATTTCAACCCATAGCCTTTTTGCTAAACTAACCGAATTACATTTTGGGTTGCTAAAATCTACCCTCCTTTTGTCATTTTTGCTTCCGAAATGGCTTCTGCTATAATTTTGGTAAGCGCTGCGCGGCTATCCGCACCCACTTTATCACCAAACTCGGGCATTACATCACCCGGCACTTTATCCATGTTTAACAAGGTTTCTAGCAGCTGTTCCTTTAATTCTTGAAGCGTAATGTTAATGCCTCCGTTAAGGCTCAGCCGGCCCTCATCCGACAGAAAAATAAAGGGTGGAGTATCTTCACATGTATTGGAAGCAATATCATCAGGGAAAATAGTGGATGATACTTTGTATGTTTTAGGCCAGCAAACAAAGGGAACATCGGTGGCCCCAACAGAAATGCCTTTTACCTTCCAGCTTCCGCCTTGCTTTTTTAGTAGTCCAAATACATCATCAGAAAACGAACCACCAATATTGGCTTGTTCATCAAAAGGCGTTCCCTTGAAGTCCATTTTGCTGCCATCTTTTTTTAGAATGGTAGCGGATACAAAGGCCGATGTATCATTTGCCTTGAAATAGGTGGACTTTATTGACACAGCTATGGCCAACTCTTTTTCAACCAAAACCTGCACGGCTGCCAATGCTGCATCACTTTGAAGCGTATGATTATCCATCACCGCAGTAGCGGCATTTTGATTCACCGTGTTGGCATTACCGTCCGAGTTTTTACAGGCTAGTAATTGGGTAATTAAAATGAATACTACAATTGAATACATCAATCTCATTTTCATAATGCATGTTATTGAATATTGATTGAAATGAACTGAAACCATTTTATATCTGACTGAGAGGGAATCAGAATCCGCATTACCTTCCCCCCTTTAGAAGGATATTTTAAAAATTAATTACCCTCGCCTTGGTATAGTAGGTTGGTCTCATTGGTATAATCACCACTATGCCCCCTGCTTTCCAAAATTTGGGTTTCGGTACGGGCTGTTTTCCAGATACGTACTCGAGCTACTTGGCCACTTGTAAACTCGGACCTTGCACCATTAAATATAAATGCGCCCAAAACCGGTGCAACTCCTGTTAAATTGGGCAGGTTTACATTGGCTGAATTGCGCTTGTCAACAAGTACACCATCTACATACGATTTAAAGCCGTCTGTTTTATTTTTCTCCCATGTCATAGCCACATGGTGCCATGTATTATCGTGTACACTTCCACCCGAAGCAGTTTTTATACTCACCCCGCTTAAAGCGCCGTCAGTAGAAATGATGTGTGCAGGTGTGCTGCCCCAACCCGCTACAATGTAATCGCCGATGGTACCTTGCAAGCGAACAGCAGATTGTAAATTGGTACCTTTAAACCAATATTCGATGGTGATGGCGCTTCCATTGCTTACACCTGCTGAAATAGAATTGCTAAGTGGTACAGCATCCGTAGTACCATTGAACGTTCTTCCACTTGTTGGTACCGCAGCCGCAATAGGTGCAGGGATTGATCGTGTAGCAGTAGGCGTAGGAACGGTGTTTTCAGGTACTGCTGCCTGATATAAAAGAGTAGCGTTTGAAGGATAATCTGTACTTCTTGCCCTACTTTCCAAAATTTGAGCTGCTGTTCGCGCTACCCGCCAAATCCTTACGCGTGCCAATTCTCCATTCATAAGCTCGGCATTCGTACCATTTACACTCCAAGCACCTAGCGTACCAGAAATTGCTGAAAATGGTGGCAATACGTTTGCACCTGCGTCCTTTTCCTCTATTAATTCGCCATCTACATACGATTTAAAGCCTTTAGATACACCCCTTGACCAGGTAAAGGCAACGTGGTGCCATTGGTTGTCTTCAACACTAGTATTTGCCTTGGTTTTAATGGCCAATGTTGTATTAAAACCTTCGTTAGATAACAGGTGTACTGGCGTGGCTTCTCCCCAACCGGCCACAATAAAGCTGTTACCTTCCTGAAATCGAACTGGCGACTGGAGCAGCGTGCCTTTGAACCAGTATTCAATGGTAATTTCACTTTGACCACTTAATCCTGTGGTAACGGATGGATTCAATGTAACAACATTGGAAGCGGTATTGATGGCTCTTCCCGAAGTAGGCACTGCTGCTGCAACAGGGGCGGGTGGAGGAGGTGGTGCTGGTGTAGCGGGAGATGCAGCTGGTACTGCTGCCTGGTATAAAAGATTTGCATCGGCTGGATAATCTGCACTTCGTCCCCTGCTTTCCAAAATTTGAGCTGCTGTACGGGCTGTGTTCCAAATGCGTACACGTGCTACTTGACCATTGGTGTATTCAGAAGAAAGGCCAGCATCATTAACAAAAGCACCAAGATCGGCGGGTTTACCAACAAAGTCAGGTATAGGCGCATTGCTAGCGTCAAGTTGATGAACCAGCTCACCATCTACATATGATTTAAAGCCATCTTTTGTGCCTCTGGACCATGTTACTGCTATGTGATGCCACTGATTGTCTTGCACAGAACCTCCTGCTTTCGTTTTTATATCCAATAATTTATTTGCCCCTTCATTAGAGAAGAAATGCACGGGGTCTGTTTCCCTCCAACCTGCAACAATAAACTTATCCCCATTTTGTAACCGGAAAGCAGACTGAATTTTTGTACCTTTAAACCAATATTCTACAGTGATACCAGTAATACCAGTTCTGCTTGGTGTGAAATTAGTAGTTAAAACATCTGATGTACCATTGAAGGTTCTTCCAGCGGTTGGAACTGCTGCGGCTGTGGTAGCAGGTGCCGGAGTTGGATTAGGATTAGGAGCGGGAACGGGTGGCGGTGGCGCAGGGGTTGTAACGGGCGTGCTTGCAGTGCCATCAAGATTACCAACCGTAATATTGGTTTTGGAAGGCATAGAGCTGTTCCATACACTCATGGAAAATGTGCCAATTGACAACCTATATTCAGCGGTATTACTTCCGGTAAATCTCATTCCAGTTTCCCTAAACTTAAGTTCCGGGTTGTTTATCTGTGCCTGAGTGATACCTAGCGACGAAGCAATAATTATTTTATCATTAGCCTCTAATCCCATTACCTCGTGGCCTGTACCTGCACTAATATAATAGGTGTCATTACCCGCGCTGCCGGTCATACGCATCTTTTTATCGCCAGCAATCAGCACATCGTTGCCCCCTAAACCATCCAACGTCAAAAAGCCCCCAAACTCAGGTTTCATCCTACCTGCGTACAAGCTATTCAGGGTTAGATTTACGTGGAAGGGTGCGTTGGCATTTTTTACAAGAGGAACATCGTACCCAATGTCTGACAGCACGGCTAAATCTATGCACGAAAAAAGGTTACCACCGCCTTCATTAATGCGTGGCCCCACGCCCAATGGTGCATTTGCTCTATTAAATGCAAAATGGCTCAAATCTGAAGCTAGAGGTGCATCGCTATTACTGTTCATGGCTTTGGTTTTCGGTCCGGTGAAAGTTCTGCCAACAATAAATTGCTTAAAACCGTTTATGTTGTTTGTAACGCCTAAGCAATGCATTAATTCGTGAATCACCAAGGATACATTGCTCGATTCGCTTGCCGTTTTAGCACTATTTAAGCTAAGACTTATCTTACCTTTTCTGGCAATAAACTTAGTAGTAGTATTTGTAACTGCGTAGTCAGAAACACTGTAATTTGGTGCTCCGGTAGCAAACGCCGTTGTAGTGTCATCAATAGTAACAAATATTTCAACCGTATGCGCGTCAGCAATATAGGCGGCCAAAAAACTACCAGCTTCGGTTACTTGGTCTTTTAAATCTTTGGTCCAGTACTGCGCATACTTTGGCTCAGGGTCGTAAACAAAATTAAATCTCAAGGCAAAAGCCGACTGAACCGAAATTAGTAGTAAAAAAATGCATACTAAGCCCTTTCTTAAAAATGCCTGATTTCTCATACTTAAATTGTATTTTAGATATTGAAAGGAATTGTGTTGAGAATGTTAACTTTTGATTAGGAGGTAAAACTAAACGCGACGACAAGTACAGCAAAATTTAAGGGACGAGTAGCTGATTTGTTGGGACAAGCAGCAACTAATATGAAACGAGATTTTTTTTCTACATCCGACAGCGATTCCTTTTTATTGGATCACTCAAATTGACAAAATACTTTAACCGTTCCAACATGTACTACAAAATACTCACCTCGTTGAATTTGAAATGACTATTTAGGAAAGTCTTGAAGCCCTCGAATACGCGAAGCCTTCTGACTGCCAACTATTATACTGCTTCAGGATTTGTTGGAACTCAACTACAAATACTTTCGGTTTGTTTTTTTCTCAATAAATTATACCTCATTTTAAATTAGTGTTTTACTCCACATCCAAATACAAAGTGATGGTAGCTTTTTTCTTAGTGGTATTGTTTACAGTGAGCCTATGAATGCCATTTACGGTTACCGGAAACTCATTGGGCGATTTTGGCCCGGTGGATAAAGCAATGTCCTGAGAACCCGGTTCAGTTACAAATCCTTGAATGTCGGCATCAGCCATATCATACCCTATTGTAAAACTCATTCTATTGCCTTTTTTTACATTAATCATAAAGTCAATGGAGCCCGAGGCGGCAATAGTGCGGGTTAATGCTACGGAACTTTCACCTTTGGCAAACTGAACGGTTTCCTTTTGGGCAGCGCCAGCTTGCGGCGCCATCTTTTGTTCGGCAGTGGCTGATGCAGGATTATCAACCGTAAGATAAATGCGGAAACTGGTAGATTTACTGCTGTTGTTGGTGACTGTGAACCTGTAGTCCTTTGTTATCTCTATTGTATATTCAATGCCATCGCCATTGGGTTCTACAGACACTTTTCCGAAATCCATAGTGCCTATATTGGTATCATCCGTAAAACCTAACATTAGCAATTGGCCTGCTCTTGCTGCAAACACAAAATCCTTGCTGCTTTTGCCAGCTACTTCTTGCTCCCATACCAAGCTTGCTCCCGTTTTGTCAATTTCAATACGTTCTTCCTTGCCAGATATAGGCCTTGACTCCATTTCAGCATCGCCCAAGGAGCCGCCAGAATCTGTGGATTCTTTAGATGATGCAGCAAGCCCTTCAGCCGCTTTAGCGGGCAGCGTTGTAGTTGTGTCTTTAGGCGCTTCTTTGCAAGCTAAAAAGGACAATAGAAGGGAGGAAAGCAGTATTTTACGCATGTTTTACGATTTATACATGAATGGGTAAAAACGGGATATCTTTTATCTTAGTTATTTCTCATTTTCAAACCCGGCTTCGCCAGCAACAATGATTTCGTGTTTTTACTTCTTACATTACTGACCTAAAAGTTATTAGGCCTATTTTTAGCTACCTGTCCCTAACGCACATTACTTTTCTCCCCTTACTTACCATCCCCGCCAATATAATTTAACCAATTGTCCTGCCACTTTCTACCAAGGTAAAACTGACGCGTTTGCCATGGAGATGCAACACACTCCACTTACTACCAGTGTCGATAAACATAGCACAGTAAGGGGTTTTTTGGCAGAAGAACTATTGATATACGCAATCGTCGGCCACAAAGCATTTACGCTTAGGCAAAAAAACGAACGCATGGGAGCAACCGGCCATCAACCATGCAATACGCAGCTCTTAATACATTGGATATACGATGTACCATTATGCTCCTTACTGCGCAAACATAACAGGAGGTCTGTTTAGTGAAACATGCTTGGGACGAATTGACGTAAACTTGGGTCCAGTGGTCATTGTGGTGAAAGCAGCGTAGGTTTTTTGTTAGGTGCTGGGGTTCAAACTGCCCAGGGTTACACTTCACTTTGCAGGCAAAAGATGGGTATATTTATTGCCATAGGTCCTTGCTTCAAGGCATTGTTTTCGACAGCGCTACACGCAGTCAAAAAGCATTAGGCGGAAGAATAAAAATCAAAAAGGGGCAAGCCAAACAAGTTGACTTACCCCGATTATAAACACCCAATCTCGATTTCTTTTAGCCCATGCTATTCCCTTGTAAACTATTCAGCGTTGGCCAGTTCATTGGCCGTGGCGGCAATTTTTACGCCGGGCAGCTTTGCCGGCGCACCTATTTGGGCCACAAAGCTGCCCTGCACTTCTCCTGTTTTAAAGGTGGTAAAGCCAATTCTATAAAGCCCAATGGTAAGCGCCCGCAGCGGATCGCTTACACTGCTGGTTGCCCTAAATACCGAGTTGTACTTAAGCCCCGATGGCTGTTCGGGCAGCTCGTTGCTATCATCGTTATAGCCCAGCGAAACCCAGTTGGCCTTACCCAATTTGGTTTTTATATCGGCAAACGATACAATATTTACTGCTCTCTCCAAGCTTACCCAAGTATCAAAATAACTGGTGCGGTCGGTTTGGTTTTTTGTAAACAACGGATTGATAAAATCCCCCGTCTCGGGCTGCATTTTATCCGGTACCGGCGATATCATACGAATGCCCAATTCGGGGGCAGCCACCGGTATCCACACATAAACATAATAATACTTTTTACCTGCTTTTTCCTCATCGGGCTTACTACCCGGCTCTATAAAGCCAAAGTAGCTGCTTACATCCATGTAAGGCACTCTAATTTCCTTACCCAAAATTGTTTTCATACCCAATTCAGCACCAAATTTACCAATTTTTTGTGCGGAGGCATTAAGCATTACCATGCTGGCAATTAAACAGTTTACTATTTTCATAAATGATGTATTTTGAAGCAAGGTAAATGGGGCTTGCACAGTTCGGGAACATCAACCTACAAATGAGACCATCGCATAAACAACTGCCCCTTGGTGCTTGGCAATTGAATCGTTAGGACTTGGGCACAAAAAGGCAACTGTCTTGCTACTCAAGAACAACAAAATTTATTGTGTGATCTCCCGATACTTAATCCCCTGCGAAAAGGCAAAAAGCAAACCAGCACATAAGCAATTGAATGGTGATTAATGGTACAGGGCTCTTTTGGATTAATGTTGTAACTGCACCATACTTATGTTTCGGCGATGCGCAATCAAGTGAATTAATCAAAAGACTGGGCATCCATCGATTGCACATATTTACAAAATGAAAACTGGCACATGCCGGGGGGCATGTGCCAGTTCGCGTGGCGCATATCCACTATGGAATCTACTTTTTTACCTTTGCACAGTCTATCCCTCCCCAAGGAGTTAACCCGTTAAAAAGCAAGGGCTTTCCCGCAAACTTTTCTGCTAGCGAACCAGTAGCAAAAGCATTTTCCTGCTTAATCACCCAATCGTAAAACTCACAATCACCATTTGGCTTTTTCACCACTACCACACAGTACATTATTCTGTGCGTAAGGGTATTTAGTGCAGTTAGACCCAGCAATTCGTTTACATTTTTCCATGCCGACACGGGGTATGCAGTAATCAGTTTTTCTTCCCACTTATCTCTGGTCATATAATTTCTTACCGATTCTTCCAGGGCGGCCTTGGTAGGCTTATCCTTAAAGCTGGCCAATTCCGGTTTTAGCGTATTGGTCCTTTTTGCATATTCTTCTTCGCCCTTGGCATATTTCACCGAAAAGTCGAAAAACGCATTATCCACCATTTGATCGGTAATTTTTGCTGCTTCGGCTGCGGCTTCTTTTTTATACAGCACAGTAGCCTTTTTAAACTTACGCTTTTCCCTCTCCTTTGGGTTTTCTCTTACCGATGAGCCGCTGTATTCGTTATCGTAAACCAGCAGTATTCCTGGGGCGTATTCCATAATAGATACGCTTGACCATTTTTCAGCGTAGCCTTCTTCGTTCCTAATTACTTTTCCTTGCAAGTCTTCGGTACTATTATAGGTTGTGTGCATCAGGTATTGATTATCCATACTGCCTTCTTCGTAGTACATTTTTCCAATGCCTTTTATGATGGCATATTCACGGCTTTTTACACCATCTCTGTACCCAAAAGTTGCAGGCTTTATAAACTTTGACCGATTGCTCGATTCGTAGGCATATCGGGTGTTTAGCGTTAGCAAAGCGGTAGCATCGTCATAGGTTACCAAAAATTTCTTGATGTATTTATTGGCCGTCATATCGTCGTTCATTCCCACCACCACACTGCGAGAATAATAGATACCCGAAATACCTTTTGCATCCTTCTCAAATGGCTTTCCATCTAAAAAAGCGTCTGCACTGTCCTCAAGGGCAATCTTTTCTCCGCCTTTGCTTACAGCTCCGCCCGAGGCGCCACCGGTGGCTTGTGCGGCTTTTTCTTTCAACTTTCCCAATATGCCTTGTGCTGTTACATGGCTCATACCAGCCCAGGTGAAGGTGGCCGCTGCCAATAAAAAAATGGTCTTTTTCATGTTGTTTTCCTAATTATTTGCTCGAAGATGGGCTGCTCCCAAATTCTTACCCAACATCAATTCACCATACAGCACTTATTTGAAACGAACTGCCGATTTTATTTCATAAGCAGACGAGGGCAATACATCCGCTTTCATCAGTTACAACGTCATTTAACCCACAATTAAAGTTGAGCAAATAAACTAAGCGGTATATGGTATGTAGCCCTAAAAAATACCGCAAGAAAGCGCAGATGCTTTCTGGCCAAAAGCCTAAACTTCGCCTGCAAGAGGCAACAAGTTTGCGCAGCAGGTGGGCAGTAGGTGATGTTTTGGCAAGCAGCTAGTCCACAGCAATAGCTTTATCAAGCGGCCTGTTTTATAGGTTGTTAAGATTGGCAATAGCAGCCGCATGCATAGGTTTTACCCAATTCATACAACTTGCCGTTGCTTCACCGGGGCACACCATTGCTTAATGGGCTTTCTACACAGCAGTTGAGCCTATGGTTTACACACTATTCCGGCCCGCATTTATTATGCCAAAGCTGCACCGCATCACCAGTTTTTCGTACTTTGATTTTAACGGGCCGGGCATTACCTGTTCCTCCATTTGGCGCACTTTGGTAATGGCATATTGCTGTATGGTGGTTAGGGGCAGCACTATGCGTTCGCGCATTTCAATGCTCAGCTGCTCCACGGGGTAATTACCCATCAGCGGTCGGCCAGTTAGGCGCTCTACCATTTGGCGGCTCAGTTGGTATTCGCTATAAATGGTTTGCCATATTTGGCCATATACCGGGTGGTTGGCCAAGTGAGCCGTTAATGGAAAGAAGGTCTTTTTCATGGCCATTTCACTGTTTTCCATCAGGGTTCTAAAAAACAGCGAGTCTTGGTAAAGTGCAACCACCTCTGGCCATTGGCCGCGATTGTGCAAGCTTTGCAGCGCGGTTCCCAAGCCATAGTAGCCGGTTACATTTTGTTTTAGCTGGGCCCAGCTGCCCACATAAGGTATAGCCCGCAGATCTTTAAGCGTAAGTTTATTGCCCGCATTTCGTTTGGTGGGGCGGCTGCCAATATTGGTATCGGCATAAAAACGCAACGGGCTGGCATGGCCCAAATAATCGAAAAAGTTGGGGTGGTTTTTAAGGGCGAGGTACGAGGTTAGACTTTCCTCGGCCAGGCTAGTCAGCAAGGCTTCTTGGGCCGCAGTCATGGTATTAAGTCGGCTACCAATAAGGTTGCTGCTAATGCCGGCGTGTATCAGCTGTTCCATATTAAACTGTGCCGCATCTACGGTACCAAAATTGCTGCTCACGGTTTGGCCTTGCACGGTTACCTGTATTTGGTTGTTGGCAATGTTTTGGCCCATGCTGGCATAAAACTTATGGGTTTTGCCACCGCCGCGGCTGGGCGGGCCGCCTCTGCCGTCAAAAAACAACACGTGCACATGGTACTGTCGGCTCAGTGTAGTTAAGCGTTCTTTGGCCTTGTAAATGCCAAAATTGGCCATCAGATAGCCGCCGTCTTTGGTGCCATCGCTAAAGCCCAGCATAATGGTTTGCTGCATCTGCCTGCGCTTTAAATGTGCCATATACACCGGGTGTTCAAACAGACTGCGCATTACCGCTTCTGCATGGGTTAGGTCGTCAATGGTTTCAAAAAGGGGCACTATATCCACCGTAAGGGTTTCGCGTTGCCAACCCGCCAGCAGCAATAAGCCGTACACTTCCATTACATTGAGTGCACTGTTTGTTTGGCTAATGATGTATCGGTGGCAGCCGGCCTCGCCATTTTGCTGCTGTATGGTGCGCATGGTGGCAGCGGTAAGCAATGTATCAGCCTCCACCCTGTCGTGCAGTTGTATGGGGTCAACGGTTTGGCTAATGTTGGCCAACAAATTCATTTTTTCGGGTTCGCTAAGTTGCGCATACCGTTTTGGTAATGCAATGCCCTGGGCAGCCACATTTTCCATTAGCCTGCCATGTACGGTACTTTCCTGCCGCACGTCCAAAGTGGCAAAAAACAAACCAAATATTTCCACCTTGGTCAGCAGTGCCTCGGGCAGATCGGCCATCAATCCATTGTGCTGTTGGTTTAGGGTGGCTAGCACTTGCTTTAGCGTATCTACAATGGTTTCTTTGCGTAGCGTGGTTTGGCTTACCGGCAAAAAAATATGGTCGTATAGCTGCTTTTCCAGTTCAATTATCGGCTGTACCACGCCTTTAAACGTCAGCCTTCGGCGCAGCTGCCGCACTTCGCGGTAGTAGCATTTCATAATGGTGGTACGCAGTAAATCAGCCACCTTCAAGGTGGTGTCTGCCATTACAAAAGGGTTGCCATCGCGGTCGCCACCGGGCCAAAAACCCATCGTTATAATCGGGTTGTCGGCGGGTAAAGCATCGGGAAACTGGGCCTTCAAAAACGTCATCAAACGCCCGGCAGCGGTATAAAACACGTTTTCCAGATACCAAGCCAGGCTCACTGCTTCATCGTATGGTGTAGGCTTAGCGTCTTTTAAAAACGGCGTTTTGCCCAATTGCATCAGCAGCAAATTAATAAGCGTGGCATTATCGCTAGCCAGCGCATCACTAAGGTCGTTAATAATGCCCAACACCTCGCCCGGATAAAATTGTGTGGGGTGTGCAGTTAGCACCAATCGAATGCCAAAGTCTTTAAGCCGCTCGTGCAAATTGGTTTCCAAATCATTTTGCACCACTTCGGCCGCAAGGGCTTTTAGTGTGCCGGCACCGTTCATGTCGTTCACTTTGGTAAATGCGGCATCCTCCAGCGCATCAAACAGCACCACCTGCCGCTCGGTGTATTGCACAAACCTAAACATCAGGTCCAGCCTCGCCGCCTCATCGGCTTTGGGTGTATTTTTTGCAAAAAAATCATCCAATATTTCCACCGGACTTTTGCCCATGGCGTAGCTTTCTTCAGCATTGCTTAGCAATAGTGCCAGGTGGATACCCGTTTTTTCGATGCGGTGGAAGGGCAGCGACGAGAACAAGCTGTTATACAGCTGAAATTTAATGCCTACCTCGTTTTTGAACGACTGTAAAGCCGCCGACTTTTGATGATTCATAATGGTTGAGTGCAGTTTTGTGGTAAATCGGCAAGCAAGGCCTTCAAAAATACGAAAGCGGCATGAATACCAACGATTATGACGGCATTTTTTTGGTGGTGTCCGTAAGAGGGAATGGTGAGCCTTTAACGGCTGCCTAGGAGGGTTAAGAAACGCTACAACTTGGATTGTTAAGTACTTTTTTGGGTGCGTCAATATGGCCGTTGGCCGCCGCATCAATCCCTCGCTCCACGCATAGTTTTGCCCTCACGGTCGCCAGCCTTCGGGCATAAAAAAAACCCCCAACACATCGGCCTTGGGGGTTTTAATTTAAAATATTAAACCATACGACAATTAAGGGTTAAGAAGATCCCATTGCACCTCAGCATCGGGGCGAGCCATGGCTTCAAATACCACAAAGGTGATGGTGCCAATTAGGCCGCTGGGTCGTACGCTAGCCAGCCGATTGTAGCGGCGCATATCAAACCAGCGGTGCCCTTCGTTAAAGAGCGAGTAGCGGCGCTGCTTCAGCACCTCGTCTACAAGGGCTGCAGTTGTAAGCGCACCAGAATAAGCTGGCAAGCCGGCATTGGCACGTACCAAATCTATTGCTGTTTTGGCTAAACCAGTGGCGTTTAGTTGCGCCTGCGCTTCGGCATACATCAGCACCAACTCTTCGTTACGAATAATGGAGGCTGAGGCCACATTACTAGCATACATACGCACTTCGTGTGTGCTGGTGAAGGCACCACTTTGGCGAGGATTAGGTACGCCGTTCGCGTCGAGCCGTTGGCCTACTTTGGCACCAGCACCAAACATACGTCTGTCGCCCGCTTCGGCGTCAGCAATTACATCGTTAAACACCACATATGGCGCTCCGGATGAGTTGGCTACGTGGAACAGCCCATTGGTAAAATCGTTGGGGGCGGTAGAAAAGATTAAGCGCGGCCCCACACCTAAATTGCCAGTCAAGTCTAAAAAGCTACCGTTAAGGGCTGATAAAACACCTGCCCAATCGGCCTGGTGCATGGCTATACGTGCGGCTATGGCGCGGTTAAACTTTCTAAAATCGGCAACGGAACTAAAACCAGCAAAACCCGAATTAATAGTAAAGGGGAAAGTGGTACCCGCAGCATTCAAGGCGGTTAAACCATCATCGGCATACTTTTTACACAATGCCAAGGCTGTTGCATAAGTGCCAAATTTACCAGGCTTTAAAAGATCCCCGGGCGTCAGATAGTCGCTAAAGGTTTCGCGAATACCGTTTTTGCCCTGCATGAGGGCAAGATTGAGGGTTACAAACGCCTGTACGGTTTTGGCAAAACCTTCCACGGAACTTTTTTGAGCCGCAGTAATGCTGTTTGTGTTCTTAGCAGCAGTAATGAATTGCTCGGCGCGCCGACGCGTTTGCGAGTAGCTAGAGTAATAGCCGTTAAAGATACCTGTGGGATCGTTGGCACCTCCGAGGGCCGCAGTGTTGGTACCCAAAAGCTCCGTAAAATAGCGGTTATCGGTGCTGGCGCTAAAAATAACCTCGCGCCCAACAGCAGCGGCGTTGCGTGTAAAATCCACAAAACCAGCCCGCATAACAGATTGTAAACCAACGCCTAAGGCGTTGATTTGCTGCGCAGTTGCGTTGTTAAGGTACAAGTCCGAAGGCGGTGCATTGGGGTCGAGATTGTAGTCAACCTCAAACAACTCTTTTTTGCAAGAGCTAGCGGCTGCCACAAAAAGACCAGCTACCAGTAGTTGTTTTATAAGTTTCATATTTCTTGGATTTTAAAAGTTTACATTAAGATGAAAATACATGCGGCGGGCAGCCGGGAAGCTAAGCAAGTCAACTGGGGCAATGGTAGGACGGTTGCCAAAGTTGGCGGCTTCTGGATCGTATCCGTAGTAGTTGGTCCAAATAAACAGATTTTGTCCAGATACACCAACGCGTACTTGCTGCAAGCCTTTTAAGGGACCCGCTTCTAAAAACTTTTTAGGCAGCGTATAGTACAACGAAACCTCGCGCAGTTTGGTAAACGTAGCATCTTGAATAAACTGCCTTGTAGTTATTCCTGGTTGACCAAGTTGGCGTGCCACACCAACGGGCACACCATCTTTGTTTAAATTACTCCAGTCGGGTGAGGTACCACCTTCGTCGGTCAGCTGTTGGTTGAGCGAGCTGTTAAAGTTCTTGTGGCTGTGGTGCAGCAAAAACGAAAATTCAAAGTCGTTTAAGATGCGCAGGTTGTTGCTCCAGCTTAATTGCCATTTTGGCTGTGCATCTTCGTAGCGGGTAGGCGCTCCATTTACATTGGGTGTGCCGTACCATGCCGTGGGCGACGAGCCTACACGCTGGCGTTGTGTTCCAAAAGCACCAAAACCAGTGGCTGCCACTGCTTTTTCAGGTATCACCATTCGGGTTACTTCGGTACGGTTTTGCCACCAGTTAATGTTGGCATTCCAGCGTAGCTTTTTCATACGCAACACATCTCCGTTTAAACCAATTTCTACACCATTATTTTTAAAGTCGCCTACATTAAATACCGAAAATGAGCTTACACCTGTACCCGGACTTAAGTTGAAGACATCAATAAAATCAGTAACTCGTTTGTCGTAGTAAGTAAACTCTGCTCCAAACCTACCGCTAAACAACGCAAAATCTGCACCAAACTCTAACTCCTTTGCTGTTTCTGGTTTAATGGTTGTATTGCCCAAGCTGGTGGGGGTTACAAAACCGGTGCCACCACCAATGGCCGCAGGCACCATAGAAGTAAAGATGCCGCCAAAGTTGGCCGGGTTTTGGGTTTGACCATAAGCCACGCGGAGTTTAAAAACATTTAAGGGCTTCAATTTCCAAAAATCAAAGTTGGCAACATTTACAGCCAGTGAAGCCTTGGGTGCACCATAAAGCTGGTTTGCATCACCATTGGCACTTGATTTATCCCAACGGTAGCCAACATTGGCTATTACTTTATCGTCCCAGTTTACCTCTTGCTGTATTACACGGCCATCGTCGCGTGAGCGGTTATTAAAGAGGTTCGAAAGCTGTACCAATCCGTTGTTTGGATTGCTGGTTCCCGGTGGTAAACCTTCGGCCTGAAACCACTGGGAGCGGCTATTGAACTCAAGGCGAGTTAGACCGGCACTGGTGGTAAGGTTAAACTTATTCACCAGCAAGTTGTACACCAAAAAGCCTTGGATATTGGTGTTGTAGGCCCGTGTGCTGGTAAACCTTGAAGCACCTGGATTAGCCCGCTGCTGTTGATACTGAATGTCCGGACTCATAAACACCACATTTTCCTGCTGCGAAAAATCTAATCCCGATTGTACCGCAAATTTTAGCGTGTTTTTATCGGTCCGAAGCATATAAAGATTAGAGGTTATGGCGCCTATGAATCGGTTAACTTTTTCGTTGTTGATGGTTTTGTCCACAATTTCCAAAACGTTTTGACCAGTTAGTGGGTTTTCGGGATAAACGCCATTTGTGGGTTTAAGTTGTAGCCAGTTTGGTAAATAGGCGAGGTTGTAACCCAACGAAACGCCATTGTTATCATTGCCTGAGAAAGAACGATCACTAGAGGTATTGAGGTAGTTAGAAGAAAAGCTAACATCCCAAAACTTGGCAGGCTTGAAATCTGCATTTAGACGCAATGAGGTGCGGCGATAGCCGGTTCTTTTCTGAATGCCAGTTTCGTTCCAGTGGCTAGCAGCGGCAAAAAACCGGGCATTTTCACTACCGCCCGACATGGATACGCGGGTGCTACTTACTACGCCGGTATTGCCATACACGAGCTTCTCATAATCGGTAGTTTGTGCACCCGAACCGTTTGCAGCAAATAGCGATGCCATGGTAGAATTGGGTACCAACCAAATGCCTTTGTTAATTTTATCAACATTCCAAGGCGTTTGATGCATACCAATGAGGTTTAACGCTCTTACAATACCGACATCCTGCCCTACACTTACTTGCGTTTTACCCGCTTTACCCTTTTTGGTAGTGATTATAATAACACCAGCATTGGCGCGAGTGCCGTAGATGGCTGCTGCACTAGAACCCTTTAATACTTCAATATTTTCAATGTCGGCGGGGTTCAAATCCGCAAGACGATTGGGAGCCTGATCTTGTGTGCCAGCTGTTTGGCCCGTAGCACCGCTGAATGGGCCTGTGCCAGCACCAGTGGCATTTTGAGCGTTGTTTACATACACACCATCAATAATGTATAGAGGCTCGCTAGATTGGTTAATAGATGATACGCCACGCAACCTAACCGAAAAGCCGCCACCTGGCGCACCACTATTGGCACTTATTTGGGCACCTGGTAGTTTACCTTGCATGGCACCATC